>DCIN01000031.1:8075-24763 GCA_002315815.1 Bacteroidales bacterium UBA1725
TGCCATCTCTGATACATCTGTTTCTCCTGCCGCCCCTGTCCCTTCGGGCTTTCTTACTGAACGGGTATTCAAGGACTTTCCCTTACAAAGTTTCCAAGCTCCTGAACTGCTTCCCTGGTTCGACTGGAAGTTGTTCAGTACCGTATGCGGTTCCTCCGGAAATGACGTGAGGGACGAGGCAATCCGAATAATAAACTATGATGGTCCGGTGACATCGCTGTGCGCTCTGTTCTTCGACTGCCGAAGGGTGGGGAATCTGCTGGACTGCGGTTCATTCGTCCTGCCTGTTCCCGGTGACAGGAATTCTCTTGCGGATTTCTTCCCTCAGAACGGGACCTCTCAACTCGGACTGTTTGCAGTCTGCACTAAGGACGCATCAGCAGGCGGAGATGACATTGTGCGCCACGCTGTCAAAGTTGCTCTGGCAGAGGCGGCTTCCGCAATGATGTCCGAAAAGTTCCGCTCTGTGATTCCGGATGGTTTCAAGTTGATAATGCCTGGAATAGGTTATTCCTGCTGTCCCGACCACAGTCTCAAGAGGGATGTTCTGGCACAACTGCCGCCGGAAATCGGCATCAGCCTTACCGACTCCTGTGCAATGATCCCGGAAGCCAGCATCTGCGGCCTTGTCATCGCTCACCGCGATGCGGCATTTTTCAATATCGGAAACCTGAGCGAAGAATCACTGAAAGCCTATGCAGCCCTGCGCGGTTTTACGGACGAAGAAGAATCACTCTTTCTGGGCCATCTGCATCGCTCTGCGTGAGAACAAGTCAGGATTGCACTGCGTGAGAACAAGTCAGATTCAGGCTATCTGGGATCGTCCAGGGCGTTCGCGTTTTTCGGCGCCTTCCAGATGTCTTTCCTCCATCTTTCCGGCCTGAAGATTCTCCCAGGCCTTTCGATTGCGGAAAATGTCTATGGCGGTAAAGATTGCCGCCCTCATCGAACGAGGATCCGATTCGTCGCGTCCGGCCAGTTCGAAGGCCGTTCCGTGATCGGGTGAGGTGCGGACTACGGGGAGTCCGGCGGTAAAATTCACTCCGTCCTCGAATGACAGTGCCTTGAAAGGGGAGAGTCCCTGGTCGTGATACATCGCCAGAGTGGCGTCGAATTTCTCGTAATGACCGAGCCCGAAGTATCCGTCAGGCGAGAAAGGCCCGTATGCAAGTATTCCTTCATCGGTGGCTTTCTTTATGGCCGGGATGATGATATCCTGCTCTTCAGTGCCAAGAAGACCTCCGTCTCCGCTGTGGGGGTTGAGGCTCAGGACTCCGATTCTGGGCATATCCACGCCGAAATCCTTCTTGAGGGACTCGGTCATCAGACGCAGTTTGCTGAGTATCTTGTCTTCAGATATGTGGGAGCATACGTCTTTCAGGGGGATGTGTCCGGTCACCACTCCCAGCTTGAGCCTGTGACTGACCATAAACATAGTTACGTCCTTGACCCCGAATGCATTCTGTATGAATTCGGTATGTCCCGGGAAGCCGAAGCCTTCGTTGGACATAGCCTTCTTGTTGATAGGACCGGTCACAATTACGTCCACTTTACCTTCCTTGAGATCGGATACAGCGCGCTCGAGTGACTTGATGGCGGCCCTGGCAGATTCAGGGGTGGCCTCTCCCGGCTCGGCAAAACAGTTGTCTGGAATGCAGTCGACTATGGTAATCCCTTCATCGCTCATCTGCTCCACCTCTGGTATGGTCTTCTTGTAGAAGTTGTAGAGCTTTCTGGATCCGTATATTACCGGAGAGAACTGCTCGAGAATACGGGAGTCCGCCAATGCTTTGATGATTACTTCGTAACCTATTCCGTTTGAGTCGCCCTGAGTGATTCCGACGATGATTTTCTTATTTGTCATAGATGATTATCTTATTTGTCATAAAAGTGTCTGTGTTTCGTTTTCGTATCCCTCGTCAGCCGGGAGTCCGGGAATCGAATATGCCGCGACCGCAAGTTTGTCGCAACGTTCGTTCTCAGGATGGCCGGCGTGTCCTTTTATCCAGTGGAAGTTGATTCTGAATCCTTGAGCTGCCCTGTCGTATCGTGCCCACAGGTCAACGTTCTTCTTCCTTTTCCATCCGAGACTCAGGGTGTTCACCACATAGGTCGAGTCGGAGTAAATCTCCACCTCCGCATCTTTCCACCTTATGGTCTCGAGCCCGATTATCACCGCCATCAATTCCATCCTGTTGTTGGTGGTTCGCGCGAATCCTCCCGACAGTTCCTTCCTCATATCCCTGCACTTGAGCACCGCCGCATATCCGCCCGGACCCGGGTTTCCGCTCGAAGCTCCGTCAGTGTAGAGGTATATAGTGTCTTTTGTCATTGGCAATTCGTGCAAAAATAGTTAAATTTGGCGGAATTATGTATACCCGACCCGTTTTAGCTCGCAAATTGCCCTTGCCGGTCATTGCCGGACCGTGCAGTGCCGAGACTCCGGCACAACTTGAACTCACGGCCGCGTGTCTGCGTGACGAGGGTGTCGAGTGGTTCCGCGCCGGCCTGTGGAAACCGCGCACATCCCCCGGATGCTTCGAGGGAGTGGGGGAGAAGGGAATAGCCTGGATGCAGGAGGTGAGGAACAGATTCGGGATGAAGATATGCACCGAAGTGGCATCTGCCGCTCACGTTGAACTCTGTCTCAAGGCGGGTTTTGATATGCTGTGGCTGGGAGCCCGCACAACCACCAGTCCTTTTCTTGTTCAGGAAGTGGCCGAGGCCCTTTCAGGAGCTCCTGTCAAGCTGTTCGTCAAAAATCCCGTGAATCCTGACCGGAAACTCTGGGCCGGTGCCGTGGAGAGGCTCAGAATCAAGGGCGTAAATGATATTTCACTTATCTACAGGGGAGTTAGTTCCTTCGGAGAGACGCTATACCGCAATGATCCCTGTTGGGGTTTTGCCATCGAGTTTCGTACGGCTTTCCCCGATATCCCTTTCTATTGTGACCCCAGTCATATAGCCGGCAATGCTGCCTATGTTCCCATTCTGGCGCGCAAGGCCGTGGATTTGGGTCTGGACGGATTGATGGTGGAATGTCACTGCCGTCCTCAGGAGGCTTTGAGCGACTCCGCCCAGCAGCTGACTCCGGACGAATTCTCCGCGATGGTGCGTACCCTTGCTGTCCGCAGGCCGGAGGCTGAGGATGCCTGCTGCAGGGAGGAGATGGAGTCGGTTCGCAGACGTATCGATGTCATCGACGATGATATCATCACACTGATATCCGAACGTATGGAGGCATCAAGACAGATGGGCCGTCTCAAGAAGGAGGCAGGGGTTGCTATACTCCAGACTTTGCGCTGGGAGGAGGTGATCGGCCGGGTGAGGATGAAGGCCCGTAATCTCGGAATTGATCCAGCCTTTGTCGAGAAACTGTTCAACGAAATACACGAGGCTTCGGTCTCAGAACAAAATTCAATAATTTCACAGTTATGATTGCAAACAACAGAGCGCAGCTTGTAAAGTACTGCCTTCGCAACAAAGTGCAGGTACTCAACTTCCACTATTGCGGATGGGATGGCCATCTGAAGACTCTCAATTTCGTCATCAGGGACAGAAAGCATCTGGAGAACATACTCGAAGCCGGAGAGAGAGTGGACGGATCCAGCCTTTTCCCCTTCATCAAGGCGGGCAAGAGTGACCTGTATGTGATTCCGAGGTATGCCACGGCATTCCGCAATCCCTTCGAGGATGTTCCCACTGTGGATGTGCTCTGTGAATTTTTCACAAGGGACGGAGAGCCCTATATGGATGCCCCCAGATACATTCTGCACAAGGCTTCTGAGGCTTTCACCGCCGCCACCGGCCTCAGGATGCAGGCTATGGGCGAACTGGAATACTATATAGTGGCCCCCGAGGAGGAACTGTTCACAATTCCTGACCAGAAGGGTTATCACGAAAGTGCACCCTTCTGCAAATATGCCGACCTGCGCGTCGAGGCTATGCGCCTGATTACAGCCTGCGGAGGCAAGGTGAAGTACGGACATTCCGAGGTCGGCAACTTTACCGAGAATGGCAGAATATACGAACAGAACGAAATAGAGTTCCAGCCGGTGGAGATAGAGGATGCAGCCGACCAGCTTGTGATTGCCAAATGGGTTATGTGGCAGCTGGCCTACAGATATGGCGTGGACCTTACTTTCGCGCCCAAGATTACTGATGGCAAGGCTGGTTCCGGGCTTCACGTTCACTGCAAGTTCACCCGTAACGGCAAGCCTGTGATGACTTCTGCAGGCGAACTCACCGAAGAATGCCGCAAGGCCATTGCCGGAATGATGGATCTGGGCACTTCCCTTCCCGCATTCGGCAATCCCAGCCCGGTTTCTTTCCGCAGACTGGTACCCAATCAGGAGGCTCCTACATCTCTCTGCTGGTCCTTCTCCAACCGTTCCGCACTTGTCAGAGTCCCTCTGGGATGGACTTCGGAAACTGATATGGCTGCCATCTGCAACAAGGACGAAAAAGCCCGGAAATGCAATTTCTCGGACAAGCAGACTTTTGAGTGGCGCGCTTCCGACGGCACTGCCGACATCTATCTGCTTATGGCTTCCCTGTGCGTGGCTGCAAGGCACGGTTTTGAACTCGACGCTGCGCTCGATCTTGCCGACAAGACATTCGTAGGACTTGGAGTGAACATACACGATGCATCCAACGCCGCTCTCAAGGATTCTTTGAAGCAGCTTCCCGCAAACTGCGCCGCCGCCGCCGGGGAACTCTCCAAGTTCCGTGAAGTTTATGAAAAAGCCGGAGTATTCTCTCCCGAAGTCGTCGACTACCAGATAGGAATGCTGAAATCCATTGGATAAACAAACCTGTAACGAGTATCTTTTTTTGTAGCGGGTGAATAGATTCAGCAATAAACTCGGACGTTTCAGCACCAGATTCGTGGACACCAGAATGGTGTTCTTTATGGATTTGTTCCTGTCAGTTTCTGTATCGGTGGCTGTCGCCGTGGTCTCCTATCTTCTGGGGCTGAATGCTGTCATAGACAGGGTGTTCATTCTTGTTTACGGTTCAGCGTCTCTGACCCTTTCGGCACTGTTGATGTATTTTCTCAGAACTTACAGAATCATCATCAGACATTTCGCGTTCCGGGACATCGGACGTTTCTCTATGGTGGCTTTCTTCAAGGTTCTGTTTACGGCAACCCTGATTGCTTTCCTGTTCAGAAACGACGGAATTCTCGTCTATCTGATGACGGTTGTTGACGGATGCGTCACCCTGCTGGTTCTGCTTTTCGTAAGACTGGTTATGATTGCCGTTTATGATTATTACCGGCGTTCCATCAGAAATGTACAGAACTGTACCAGGGTGTTGGTTTACGGGATGTCGGACAAGTCCGCTGCGGCGGTGGTCCGTTTGGCCGGTTCCAAGCATTTCAACGTCATCGGGGTCATCAATCCCGGAAGCAGTCTCAGCAAGGCTGTGCTTGCGGAGAAACCCGTACATTTCTTTACCAGAAAGGAGGATTTCGACACTATTGTTTCCAATCTCTCGCTCAACGGAGTCATCTTCGTCACCGATCTCGATGCCAGGCGAGAGCAAGCGGGACTTCTGAAGTGGTGCTCGGAGGCCGGTGTCAGGTCATACATCATTCCCGGCATAGACGAGATGAACGGAGACCTTCCGTCTGCAATGCACCTTCGCGAGATTAAAATAGAGGATCTCCTGGGCAGGGACGAGATAAACGTGTCTATGGACAAAATCAGCCATACCCTGTCCGGAAAGGTCGTGATGGTCACCGGGGCTGCGGGCTCAATCGGTTCCGAGCTCTGCCGGCAGCTCTCCCGCTTCGGGATACGTCGACTGATTCTCTTCGACAATGCTGAAACTCCTATGCACATTATCAGGCTCGAACTCGAAGAATCGTTTCCGAGTCTTGATTTCGTGCCTGTCATCGGAGATGTCAGACAGGACTCCCGTCTGGATTATGTGTTCCGCGAGTATGCTCCCCAGATTGTTTTCCACGCTGCTGCGTACAAGCACGTGCCTCTTATGGAAGAGAATCCTTGTGAGGCAGTGCTTGTGAATGTCTGTGGCACCAGAAATGTGGCGGACAAGTGTATCCAGTACGGAGTGGAGAAGATGGTGATGGTATCTACGGACAAGGCTGTGAATCCCACCAACATTATGGGATGCACCAAGCGTCTGGCCGAGATATATGTCCAGAGTCTGGGCCTGGCCGTTCAGTCCGGAGAGAAGAAAGGCGTAACCGAATTCGTGACGACCCGTTTCGGCAATGTCCTCGGTTCCAACGGTTCTGTGGTTCCCCGTTTCCGTGAACAGATAGCCAGAGGAGGGCCGGTCACAGTCACCCATCCGGACATCAACCGTTTCTTTATGACCATACCGGAGGCCTGCCTTCTCGTGATGGAGGCTGTAGTGCTCCCAACGGAAAACAGAATCTGTGTGTTCGATATGGGCAAGCCGGTCAAGATAGACACTCTGGCCAGGAGAATGATTGAACTTTCGGGACTTGTGCCGGATCAGGACATCAAGGTGGTTTATACAGGTCTTCGTCCTGGCGAGAAACTGTTTGAGGAGGTGCTTTCGAGCATAGAGAACACCGAACCCACCTCACACGACAGAATCCGTATCGCCAGAGTGCGCACATACGACTACAACAAGGCTTCCGAGGCTGTGGACGCTCTGAAGCTTATGGCTCAGGATGTGCGGATTCCGGAGATGGTAAGCTATATGAAAGAGCTTGTCCCCGAATACGTTTCCAATAATTCCGTCTTTCAGAAATACGATATGGTCAAACATCATTGACAATAGATATAATCATACATTGACAATAGAATAATCCTACAGTGACAATAGACAAAATCCTACAGTTTTTCGTGGTGAAGGAGAAACGCTTCTTCCCCCTTTTCATCCAGTCCGCCCAGAATATTCTCAAAGCTGCGGATTTCCTTGTGGTACAGACCAAGACCGAAGATGCCGATGACCGTCGTATGCTTGCGCACCGCATCAAGGAGTGCGAGATTGCAGGGGATACAATCACCGACAAGATAATAGACGAACTGATGGACGCTTACGTCACTCCCTTTGACAGGGATGACATCCATCAGCTTGCCGAGGATATGGACACCTTCCTCGATTCAATGCGCGATTCGTCCAAGAAGATAGCCATTTACCAGCCCAAGGCCGCCAGTCGCAAGCTGGTCGAAATTGCCGAATATATTCAGTCGGATGCGAAGATTCTGCTCGATATTACCGGCCATTTCGAGAATATGAGAGACGAAGTCAAGAAGGTTGACGATCTCTGCGACAAAATCAAGGAGAACGAGCATATCTGTGACGATATCTTCGAAACCTATATGAGCAATCTCTTCGAGATGGAGCAGAATGCCATCGAGCTTGTCAAGCAGAAGAACATAGCCCAGGCTCTCGAGGATACCTCCGATGTTGCCAAGTCTCTTTCCAACACGATACGCAGCATTGCTGTGAAGATGAGTTGAGTTGCCTATGCTTTCCGTAATTCTTGCCGCTGCAGTCACGGTGTGCGGTCTGGAAGTGGAGCAGCTTGACACACCGCTTGCAGTCGAGACTGAGCATCCTCGTCTGAGCTGGAAGATTCAGGCTCCCGGCCGGAAGAATGTGATGCAGACATCCTATCAGATACTGGTGGCTTCGGACGAAGCCCTTCTGGACGAGAAGCACGCTGATATATGGAATTCAGGTGTTGTCAATTCTTCGCAGAGCGTGTGGGTTCCGTATTCCGGACCGGCTCTCAAGTCCTGTCAGCAGTTGTGGTGGAAGGTCCGGGTCACTACCACTGCCGGGCGATCCTCCTGGAGCAGTCCCGCCCGCTGGGGTATGGGCAAGCTCGGAGAGACCAGATGGAAAGGGCAGTGGATAGGATGGGAGGCTCCGTTCGAATGGGATGAGGAGACCGCTCACAGCCGTCTGAGTGTCCGGTATCTGCGCAAGGAATTCAGTCTTGACAGAAAAGTCAAGCGTGCGATGGCCTATATCTGCGGACTCGGACTTTATGACCTTTATATCAACGGCAGACACGTGGGAGATGATGTTTTGGCTCCTGCGCCTTCGGAGTACAACAGCACGGTACTCTACAATGCCTATGATGTTACCGACTTTCTCTGTTCGGACAATGCCGTACGTTCGGACAATGCCGTCGGCGTGGCACTGGGCCCCGGCCGTTACTACCCTATGCAACAGAATTACAAGCCTTGGAAGATACCGGTTTACGGGTATCCCAAGCTCAGGCTTGACATTCACATAGAATTCGAAGATGGCACCGAAGAATATCTTGTCTCGGACGAGAGCTGGAAACTGAATGCTGACGGTCCCGTGCGCAGCGCCAACGAATATGACGGAGAAGTCTATGATGCCCGTAAGGAATTCGGTCCCTGGACCAGTCCGTCATTCGACGATTCATCCTGGCTGCAGGCCAGACGCTCCGCCGTACCCGGTGGTACTCTGCGTTCCGCTGTGTCCCCCAACATCAGGGTAAGGCGCACTCTCCCCGTCCGTTCCCTGATTCCTTATGGCGATGGTTTTATTCTGGACTTCGGTCAGAACCTTTCCGGCTGGGTGCGTATGAGGCTTTCGGGTACACAGCCGGGGCAGACAATCACCCTCAGTTTCGCTGAGACTCTGGACAAGGACGGAGGCTTGTACAGGGCCAATTTGAGAAATGCCCAGAGCCGTGACAGTTATATCTGCAACGGCACCGAGGACGGTTTCTGGAATCCGGAATTCACGACCCACGGCTTCAGATATGTTCTTGTGGAAGGATATCCCGGGGCGACAGCTGCGGATTTCGAGGCTCAGCTGCTCTGCGACGGATTTGCCGACAGTGCAGATTTCTCATCCTCCAATGAAATACTTGACACGGTGTGGCACAATGCCTGGTGGGGGATTGCATCCAATTACAAGGGGATGCCTATTGACTGTCCCCAGAGAGATGAGCGTCAGCCCTGGCTGGGAGACCGTGTAGCAGGAGCACTTGGAGAAAACTTCCTTTTCGATGCCGGAAGACTTTATTCAAAATGGACCAGGGATATATGCGACTCCCAGCGCGAGGATGGTTGCATTCCTGACGTGGCTCCCAACTTCTGGAATTACTATTCAGACGATATGACCTGGCCCGCAGCTCTTCCTTTCAGCTGCGACCTCCTATGGGAACAGTATGGCGACATCGAGCCCATCATTCGCTGCTATCCCAATATCGTCCGCTGGATGAAGCATATGGCTTCTGAATACAGAGATGCCGACGGTATCATCACCAAAGACAAATACGGTGACTGGTGTATGCCTCCTGAGTCTTTGGAACTCATTCATAGCCAAGATCCCGCGCGAATCACTGACGGTTCCCTCATTGCGACTGCATACTATGTGAAAATATGCAAGATGCTTTCCAAGTTCGCGGGACTCCAGGGACTTGAACAGGATGTTGCTTTCTATGAACTTGAGGCTCAGAAAACTTCGGATGCATTCAACCGTCGCTTTCTCGTGAACATAAGAGGCACAGCTCCGGAGGGCCAGTCCCACTGGTTCTACCCCGACAGCGTGTTCTATGGCAACAATACAGTCACTGCCAATGTCCTTCCTCTCGCGTTCGACATCGTTCCCGATGAGTGCCGTGAAGAACTGTGCAGAAACATAGTCAAGAAGATATTGGTGGATGGAGGCGGTCATATCAGTTGCGGTGTGATAGGATTGCAATGGATTCAGCACGAGCTTTCCGAAATGGGAAGGAGCGATGTAGCTTTCCTTCTCGCTTCACAGTCAAGCTATCCGAGTTACGGCTATATGGCTATGCAGGGCGCCACCACAATCTGGGAGCTGTGGAACGGCAACACAGCCGACCCGGCAATGAACAGCGGCAATCACGTGATGCTGCTGGGCGATCTGATATCCTGGTATTATCATTATCTTGCCGGAATACGTCCCTATGAACCGGGGTACAGGACCATCGAGTTGAGGCCGGATTTCGGGATAGATGACCTGGAATGGGTAGATGCCTCTTATGACTGCATCTACGGCAAGATACGCAGCAACTGGAGAAAAACCCTCGACTCTCTTGAATGGGATGTTGAGATACCTGCAAACACCACGGCTCTGCTCTGGTTCCCGGGTTCGGACTCTCCCGAGAAGGTGGGCTCAGGAGTTTACCATTTCTCGCGCAGAATTCCTCATCCAGAGGGCATTGCGGAGGAGTCTTTTCTTTACGAGAGTGCATCCTTTCCCCAATGTCACGCATCCACCGTCGCCGAGACTCCTGAAGGGGATCTTGTTGCGGCTTTTTTCGGCGGCACGGCTGAGAAGAACCCCGACGTATGCATCTGGGTATGCAGGAAGGAGAAGGGAAGCGTCAGATGGACGAGCCCTCAGCTTGTGGCTGACGGGATTCAGACAGAGGAACTCAGATATCCCTGCTGGAATCCTGTCCTCTTCCAGATTCCGGGCGGTGAACTGTTGCTTTTCTATAAGGTAGGTCCCACTATTCCCGAGTGGGTGGGATATGTAAGGCGCTCCGCAGACGGTGGCAGAACCTGGTCCGAGCCTCAGAGACTTCCCGATGGGATACTCGGCGCAATCAAGAACAAACCTGTATGGATTGACGGGAGAATAATCTGCCCTTCCAGCACCGAAGCAGGGCATTGGAGAATACACTTCGAGATATCCGACGACGGAGGCCATAGCTGGAGAAAAGTGGGTCCGGTTGGTGCCCCTGAGGAATTTCAGCTTATCCAACCAACCATCCTTGTACACAAAGACGGCCGCTTGCAGGCTTTGTGCCGTACGAAGAACAACTTTGTCGGCTGCAGCTGGAGCAGTGACAGGGGAGAGAGCTGGTCGGAGGTGGAACTTCTGAATCTGCACCAGAATCAGTCCGGTCTGGATGCCGTGACTTTGAAGGACGGCAGATTTGCCCTTGTGTACAACAACGCCCGCAATCGTCCGGGCGAAGCCAAAGGGCCGCGCACTCCTCTCAATCTGGCGTTCTCTGAAGACGGTATCCATTGGACCGATGCCGCCGTTCTTGAAGACAGCCCCATAAGCCAGTATTCCTATCCGTCAGTGATACAAGGGGAGGACGGTTCCCTGCATATTGTCTATACCTGGAGGAGAACCAGAATCAAATACGTGAACTATAAATGGTAACGATAGTTTTGATAACGGCGCTTATTGCGCTCATCTTCAACTTCACCAACGGAATGAACGATGCAGCCAACTGCATAGCTTCAGCAGTCGCGACCAAGGCAATGAACCCCAAGTTCGCTGTGGCCTGGGCGGCTTTCTGGCAGTTTTCCGCCCTTTTCGTTTTTGATATGACAGTCGCTTCGACTATGGGCAAGGGCATTGTCGACCAGAACTGCATCGACGTATATGTGATACTCGCCGCTCTGATAGGGAGCGTGCTCTGGATTTTCATCTGCACCAAGCTGGGTCTGCCCATCTCTGCATCACACGCTCTCGTGGGCGGGCTTATCGGCCCTGTGTGGTTCATCTACGGCAGTCAGTATCTCATCAGCAGGGGAATATTCACAATCATCGCATTCATAGTCATTTCTCCTCTGCTCGGGATGGTTATGGGTTTCTTCTTAAACTGCTTTTTTATGGCGATTCTGAAGAAATCCCCTGCCCGTACGGTCGATAAGAGATTCAGAAAACTTCAGTATATCTCCTCCGCTGCATTCTCCCTCGGTTTCGGCGGCAATGACGGCCAGAAGACTATGGGCGTGATAGCGGTTCTGTTCGCATCGGCCTTCGCTTCTGAACCGGACAGTCCCATTATCCGATTCCTGTATGGTAACGGTGCTCTGGCCTCTTCGGATTCGTTCTTCATTCCGGTATGGCTCAAGATAGCTTGTTACGGTCTTATTTGTCTGGGAACAGTGACCGGTGGGTGGAAAGTAATCAGGACACTTGGTGACGGATTGAGCAAACTCTATCCCGTTCAGGGATTCTGTTCTGAGGCTTCCGGAGCCATCACCCTCATTCTCACTGCAGTGCTGGGTGTCCCTGTCAGTACGACCCACACTATCACCGGGTCCATCATCGGGACCGGACTCACCAGAGGTGTCAAGCGGGTCAAATGGATGACAGCCAAGAATATTATCTGGGCTTGGGTTATTACAATTCCGGCCGTCATCATAGTGTCCGGCCTGATTTATCTTGCTATGGTCAATTGTTTCGGAGTGCCTGTAAAGACATTCTGAGCAGTTCTTTCCTGTCAGTTTCGGATTTGAGTGTCTCAATTGGAACGCCGATAGAGAAGACCTTGCCGTTCCTGCCTCTGTAGAGGACGGCTGCGCTCTGTCCCGTAGCCTTGTATCTGAGCACTGTCTTTGAGCGTAGCCCAGCGGGTGCTATGGCATCCGGACATTCGACACAATATTCAACAGGGTTGGGACTGTTGTAGAAACGGAAGTCTCCGATTTTGCCGTTTCCAGTCCCGAAGAAGGATTTGCACTTGTATCCCAACACTTCCTGCGAGAAGCCTGATGCACTCTGGTCACTGCCTATATTGGCCCCGCTCACAATCAGATTCCCGCCTTGCCCGATATAGGAGACTATGGCCTTCTTCAGTTCCTCCGGAAAGACACTGTATTTCAGATGCAGGCTGTCGGTTCCACTGAAACTGGTCTTCTGCTTGCCACAGATGAGGTCCACCATCGGTGCGGAAGAGACTGCATTCCCGAAGACCGCATTCTCACAGAACGCGTCTCTGGATATAGAGGAGAAAGAATAACCGAGGGCCATAAACGCCTTGCCGTGTACATAGGGATAGTCGAAACTGTTTCCGGCGACAATACTGCAGGACTTGTCGGTGAGCGATGCACCGAATCCCGGACTTTCGTCATCGATGTATTCCGCACTTCTGCGGAATTCATAGTTCTCTCCCACGAAGGATATGTCTCTTATGTACGGGACTCCTCCATCGAGCCTCCCGTCAAAACCGGCATAGTCCGGAAGATCTATCCAGGCCGGTGCCGACACTCGGTCGAAATTGTTTACAATCAAGATATCGCCTTGACTGTCAGAGGCTTTTCCTACCGATAGAACCTCTGAGGGGAAGCTGATACCTCCCTGATTGCAGGCAGCCACCCGGTAGCTGTAGATATGTCCCGGGCTGATGGTCATCTGTACGCTGCATCCTTTCACCGCAGTGCCTGCGTCGAAGGCTCCTCCGTCCACTCTGGTATATACGATGTATTTGTCCGGGACGGCTGTGGGTTCTTTGGGGTCAGGAGTAGGCTTCCAGGAAAGAACCACAGTGTTGCCGCTTCCGCAGATGGCACTGAAACTGTTCACTGGCAGTGGCTGCACCACATAGTCCGTTCTGTAGAATGTGCTTAGAGTCTTCAATAATCCCTTATAGACGGCCCTGCTGACGCAAAAACGGAAATCGGGATCCAGCCCATATTTCATATCGGCGAAATTCTGGTGGCTGAGCAATTCCAGAATCATTGCCGGCACCCCCGGAGTTCTGCTCTCGCTGTAGCTTCTGTCCCACAGCTCGCGTCTGTTCCACTCGGGTTCAAAGTCCTCCCGTATGTCGCTGACAATCTGATCCTGTACAAATTCGGCCAACAGTCTGGATGCCATTCTGCTCCGTCCGTCGTCGAATTTCCGCTTGTTTTCCCAAGGATAACTGTAAATGGCCAGAGTCCCGACTATGCTGTCATTCTGCTTCAGGCCTGCGTCGGAATGGAAGGCCAGGCACAGGTCGAAGGGAATGCCCTTTTCTTTCTTCATCATTTCTGTCCAGGCACCTCTGGATGCGTAGTCATCGGTGTAGTCGTTGGGCCAAGCCCGGGTAATGGTTGAATCCACGCCGGCCCACTGCATCCAATAGTGGGCTCCCTCTGCGTAGCTTGGCACCCCGGACACGCTTCCACCTCTCTCAATCTTGCCCATTCCTCCGCCAATCTTCACAGCATCTGCATTCACCGACTTCCCACTTGCACCGCTGTTGTCCAGAATCACACAGCCTCTACGCCCTTTCTCGAATTCGAAACTGCCGAGGTATATCCAGGTTCCTCCCCCGATGGACTGATTCACCAGATATGTGCTTTCCCCTCCAATATGCCGTACTGTGTATCTGGCCGCCGGGCTGCTGCTCTCACAACTCTGATACGAGACATATACGGCGTAGAATCCACGTTCCTCGATTTCCGGTGTCCATATTGCTGATGCATCGGGTTTTGCGGAACCCGAGCAGGAAACGGTTCTCGAACTCCCGGCGCGGAAGGGATTGTCGGAGAAGCTGTATGTTTTCTTGAAATCGGCGAATCCTATGTCCACGCTTTCCCATATTCCTTCCTCGCTGTAGAATCCTGCTTTTCTTGTCTGCGGATCCCGTTCGCCCGGGAACGAAGGGTCATTGTCGATGATTATCTCCCTGGTCTGGATATCCCTCTCGCGTGGAGTCATCACATAGGCACCGGCATTCTCAAGCATAGGGATGAGGTAGGGGAGTACAAAACTCTGGGTGAACATATCTTCCACGGTTCTGTGCAGAGGGGCTCTCTGCCATTTCCAAGAGGAGGATTCCTCGTCGAAATATCTTCCGTGACTCTGCCACAGGGCTATGTACCGATCGTCCATCCCCTTGGGAAAAGCCATTCCGTCCAGTTTCTCTATGAAGCGCTTGTGCTCGGAGTTTCTGGGGTCGGGCTTGGTGATGGAGTATGGTGCCGGTTTGCCGTCATTTCCACGGACAGGGGTTGCGAATTCTTCAAAACTGTTGTATTTGGTCAGAATGCGGCCAAGTATGAAGCCCGGGGCCAAGGCTCTGATTCCGCTGTCGAGCACTTCCCTGAACCATTCCTGTTCCACCTTATGCCAAGGATAGTCGGAAAGAGTGTTGGTGAAGTAGGTGTCGAGCTTCTTCCCGTTTTTCCGCAACTGATAAACAGACAGTTCCGATTCCACTCCCGTTTTTTCGAGCAGTCTTGACGAGAGAGTCACGCACAGAGAATCAAACACCGTGGGCGCAGGAACTTTTTGGGCATTTGCCACCGGGCAACAGAACAGACCGACGAGAAGTGAAGCTGTCAGCCCTTTCCCTGCCTTCACGATTTTCATCCTGTGCAGTTCGACGGCAGTCAGAATAAGGGAGGACAGTGTAATGGAACTGACATCAGAGTAGAAATCCTTGATATCTTCCGTGCGATAAGGCATTGCCCCCTGTACTATCTCTGTGAGTCCCGCAAATATGCAGCCTACAGACCAGCATATTCCCACTGATGCAAGGACTTGTAGCACTGTGCCCCTTTTTTGCCTTCCGGACAGATAGACCAGAATGGCGAAGGGGAAGAACATAATGAAATGCACCACTTTGTCTGCAGGAAGGCCGAACAGGTCTTTGGGTATTTCGGACATTCTGCTGAAATTGGCAAAGCACAGATACCCTACTGCCAGAACATAAAGAATAAAGAGTATGCGGAATACCAGAGCCCTGATGTCCCTGCTCACTTCTTTTCTCATTGCGCACTTCATCACAGATGTGATTCTACAGAGAACTTGAATATCAACTACAGAGCCTGCATATCGTGGAGTTTCCGGTAGTAGCCTCCGAACTCTATCAACTGTTCGTGACGTCCTCTTTCCACGATGCGCCCCTCGTCCATCACAATAATCTCGTCGGCCCCCTTGATTGTGGAAAGGCGATGGGCTATCGCCACGGTAGTCCTGTTGTGCATAAGATTGTCGAGGGCTTCCTGCACTATGCGTTCGGATTCGGTGTCCAGAGACGCAGTAGCTTCGTCAAGAATGAGTATGGGCGGGTTTTTGAGTATTGCCCTGGCAATGCTGATACGCTGTCTCTGTCCTCCTGAGAGTTTGCAGCCGCGGTCTCCAATGTTTGTATTGTAGCCTTCCTCCTTCTCAATTATGAAATCGTGCGCGTTGGCAATCTTCGCAGCAGCAACCACACTCTCCATCGTGGCATCCTTGACTCCGAAGGCAATATTGTTGAAAATAGTGTCGTTGAACAGAATAGGGTCCTGATTGACATTGCCCATAAGCGAACGAAGGTCCTTGAGAGAGGTTTCTCTGATATCCTTGCCGTCTATGCGTATGCTTCCCTTGCAGCAGTCATAGAATCTGGGGATAAGATCCACCAGAGTGGATTTTCCCGCTCCTGACGCCCCGACTATCGCTATGGTTCTGCCTTTCGGAATCGTGAGGGAAATGTCGTGCAGGACTTCCCGCCCGTTGTCATAACTGAAGCTGACACAGTCGAATTCGATGTTCGACTCAAAACTCTCCAGAGGCTTCGGCTTTTCCAGCTCGACGATTGGGTTTCCGGCTTTGAGTATGGCATCGATTCTGTCCATAGAGGCAAGTCCCTTGGGGATGCCGAAAGCGGCTCTGGCAAAATCCTTGATAGGCTGAATGACACTGTACAGTATTGCTATGTAGGTCATAAAGGCCGGGGCGTCTATGCTGCAAGTGTCGGACAGAATCTGGGTGGAGCCGAACCAAAGCACTATGGCAATCATCACGGAACCCATAAATTCGCTTACCGGATGGGCGAGGGACTGACGAACGGCCACTTTTGTGTTCTTGTCCCTCATTGAACTGGTGATGCTGTTGAAGCGGGAGGACATCTTCTTCTCGGCAAGGAATGCCTTGATGATTCGAAGTCCTCCCAGTGTCTCCTCCACCTGGCTCATAGTGTCGCTCCAATATTTCTGTGCCTC
>DCIN01000031.1:24963-26601 GCA_002315815.1 Bacteroidales bacterium UBA1725
TCGCCGCTCATTCTGGCCATTATGTCCCCCTTGCGCTCCTGACTGAAAAAACCAATGGGCAGAGATACAATCTTGTTGTATATCTGCATCCTGATATCCTTTACGATTCCTGTGCGCAGAGGCACCATCACGGCGTTGGCTCCGAAATAGCAGCTTGTCTTGATGAGGGTGATTCCGCAGAACGTCAGGCACATAAGAAGCAGGACCTGTACCGCGCCCCACCTGTCGATGAGTATGCTTGTATAGTAGTAGATGTTGTTGATTATGACGCTGAAATCGGGAATGCCGCTGCCCCAGGGAATGAATTCATAGCTCGTTTCGTTCACTTTGAACATCACCTGCAATATCGGGATGAGCATCGAGAAAGAAAAGATATTGAATACTGCGGAGAGAATATTGAGCAGTATGGAACCGCTGAGACACTTGCCATAGGGGGCAACGTAACGCTTCAGAATTTTCCAAAAGTCCTTCATATCATACAAAGATAAGCCAAAAAGAGTTAAATTTGCGCGTTTTGATAAAATACACAATGGTAAAATTGAATTTCGGGGGTTGTGACCCCTTTGTTAAGGACGCTGACTACAGAAAGTATGCAATCAAAGCATTGGACGCTTTTGACACACTTCAAGGAGAAAAAGGGGCCGGCAACGATTTCCTCGGCTGGAAGACGCTTCCTGTCGAGATAGACGAAAAACTCATTATGGATTGCGAGACAGTACGTGACGACTGGAAGTCACTCGGTGTGAATCTGGTGATAGTCGTGGGGATAGGTGGTTCTTATCTGGGCGCCCGCTGTGCCATTGAGGCATTGAGCCACAGCTTTGTACGTCCGGAAGGGATACCTCAGGTAGTGTTTGCCGGCAACAACCTGTCAGAGGATTATCTGGCAGAACTGATGGACCTTGCTCAAATACGCAACACCGCTTGCATCGTCATTTCCAAGTCCGGCACCACCACAGAGCCGGCGGTTGCCTTCAGGATATTCAAGGGCTATATAGAGAAGACTTACGGCAGACAGGAGGCTTCCCGCCGCATTGTGGCCATTACGGATGCGGAGCGCGGGGCTTTGAAGACACTTGCAGTTCAGGAGGGATACCGCAGTTTCATTGTTCCCGACAATGTGGGCGGACGTTACTCCGTGCTGACTCCCGTGGGCCTTCTGCCTATTGTAGTTGCAGGATTCGACATCCGAGCCTTGCTCAAGGGTGCCGCCGACGAACGTGAGGAACTGTATGTCCGTTCCGAGAACAATCCGGCGGTGATGTATGCGGCAATGCGCAATCTCCTCCACGCCGAATGCGGCAAAGCGGTGGAGATTCTTGTGACATACGAACCCAAGCTCACTTTCTTCGCCGAATGGTGGAAGCAGCTCTACGGAGAATCTGAAGGCAAGGATGGCAAAGGAATCTTTCCGGCATCAGTTGCGAATACGGCAGACCTTCACTCTATGGGACAGTTCATTCAGGAAGGGTCGAGACTGATGTTCGAGACCGTGGTGAACGTCAGACAGGCAGGGAGAGAAGTGGTGATAGGCACAGACTCCCAGAACCTTGACCAACTCAATTATCTTGCCGGTCAGAGAGTCGGCCACTGCAATGCGATGGCCGGGCTGGGTACCAAACTCGCACATATTGACGG
>DCIN01000031.1:26684-34053 GCA_002315815.1 Bacteroidales bacterium UBA1725
TGCGGAGTTTCGGCTTATCTGCTAGGTATCAATCCCTTCAATCAGCCCGGTGTAGAGGCGTACAAGAAGAATATGTTCGCCCTCCTGCGCAAGCCCGGCTACGAGAAGCAGACCGCAGAGCTGCTTAAGAGAATCTAGCGCTTTCCAGTGATTTCGGCCAGCCAGTTTTCTATGAGCAGAGTCCTTCTGGCCATCACGCTATAGTCCAGTCTGTCGGCCGTGTCGGTCTGTCGGTTGGTGTCCATAGTGATTCCCGACGTGAACATCACGCCGGGAATTCCTTTATCCAGGAACCATTTCTGGTCCGATACGTCGTGGTAGAAGAGTTCCGTGAACCGTTTGCTGCCGTAGTAGTCGAAAGAAAGCTGGAGTTTTGTGACCCTGTTCAGCCTGTTGAGCGCCAGTGAATACATCTGAGCCCCCAACGCAATAAGATAATCCGGTCTGTCGGAGGATAAGGGGGCGGAGGTGGATCCGATGATGTCAATATTGACCATCAGGCTGATTCTGTATTTGTCAATGGATTCGGCAAGAAATGAAGCGGAACCGCACAAATCCGCTCCGTAACCGTCGAAGGCGACGAAGATTATGCCCGTATCCATTCTGCATCGGGCCAGATCTCTTGCAAGTTGCAGCAGGACTGCGATGCCTGACGCGTTGGAATCCGCTCCCGGGAAACACCTGCCATCAACGGAACCCAGACCGTCGAAATGAGCACCTACGACTATGTAACTGTCATAGAATCCCGGTGTGATTCCTATCACATTACGTCCGACAACCCCTTCTTGTACAAAGGGCTGCAGTCTGGTCCACAGTCCTGCGGTCTTGAATGATTTGCAGATATGGAAGGCGGCATCCAGATTGCCGCTGCTACCGAAGCCCCTGCCACCGCGCAGGGAATCCGACAGGAAGAGAACATCAGCTTTCAGGTTGTCCTCAAATGAACGGCAATGGCCCGAGGCCGCGCTCAGAAACACAAATATAAATATTGCCGCGGCGGCTTTCACTCAGGCACGTTATTAGTAAATCAAAATTATTATCTTTGCAAATATAGTGAAAAAGATTTTCCTTTCAATAACCTTGCTGCTGGCCGCCGCTTTCACGGTGTCGGCCCAGTTTGACACGAACGTGTTTATGTGGCGCGGTCGTCAGGCTCTGAATGACGGAAAATATGCTGCTGCGATAGAGCATTTCAACTTTTTGAGCCGCATAGACACCAGCAACTACTGGAGTTTTTTCTTCAGGGGAATAGCCAAATACAATCTCGGTGACTTGAGAGGGGCCCGGACGGACTTCGATAAATCGGTATCCATCAATCCTCTCTTTACCAACGGTTACCATTACCGAGCCATCACAGGGAGCCGTTTCGGAGATTACGATGCCGCGCTGGCGGATTACGAAAAGGCGATAGAACTCCGTCCCGACAATATGGGTATTTATTTCTCCAGAGCAGTCACTTTTTTTCTTGCCCGCAAATTCGATTCCGCGCTGGCGGATTTCAACAGATATATCAAGAGGGAGACTGATGACCCGTCCGCGTATCTGAACAGGGGTGCCTGCTATCTTTTCCTCTCCGATACCACCAAGGCATTGACCGACTTCAACAAGGCCATCAAACTGGATCGCTACGATCCTGAAGGATACATCCGCCGGGCCAGTCTTTATGCGGATCTCAAGGAATATTCCAAAGCTGTGGATGATTTGGACAATGCAATCAACCTGGATTCGTCCAACAATCTCGCCTATTTCAACAGAGCTCTTCTGTACTACGAGTTGCAGCGCTTCAACGAGGCCGTGGCAGATTTGAACAAAGTACTTGAAAACGATCCGGGCAATGCGCTGACCCTATACAACCGCAGTCTCATCTATGCGCAGGTGGGAGCGTTGGACGAGGCTCTTGAGGATATTGACAGAGTTCTCAACATCAATCCCGACAATGTCCTGGCCCACTTCAACAGGGCTGCCATATTCGTTCAGATGGAACGTTGGAATGACGCACTTGCGGATTACAGCAAATCTATCGAGCTGTACCCAGATTTTGCCAAAGCCTATCTCAATCGTTCGTATGTGGAAAGTATGCTGGGACTTGTCAAGGCTTCCAAACTTGATTACCAGATTGCCCAGCAGAAAGTGCGGGAGTACAAGGCCAGAAACAGCGGCGGCTCATCGGCATTTGCGGACACCACGGCCAGATTCAATTCTCTGCTCGCACTTGACGCCGACTTTGCAAAGAAGGATTTCGATGACGAACTACTCCAGCACAGGGACATTGATGTGCGCCTGAGACCTCTATACAAGTTCGGCCTTACTGCCGGGAGACGCGCAGGCGCCCTTCCTGCCGGTGAATACGAGAATGCTCTTCTGGACCGTTTCCTTGATTCCGCATCCACGCCTGTGGACATCAGCAATAATGACAGCAGGGGGAGTGACGATTATATCTTCACGGATGACGCTCAGGGCTGTTTCCTGAAAGGCCTTCAGGAACTTCAGAACAAGCAGTTCACTTCTGCTTCCGCCTGGTTTGATTTGGCTGTATCCAAAGCGGACAGTGACAAGGAGAAGGATCGGTATGCCCGTTACTACAAGGCTTTCTACCTGCTCAACAGGGCTGTGCTCAAGGCGGAGATGATAGATTTTATCGCGTCCCTGAACGGTGTTGTGCAGACTTTGAGTATGGATGATCAGGGCACTACGAGAGCTCGCGTCAGCGACAGGGTCAACAGCAGCTATGACTATTCAGAAGCCATCGAAGACCTGCGCGAAGCCATAAGGATACTTCCTGACATCCCTTATTTCCATTTCAATCTCGGCAACCTTCACTGTCTGTCATCGGATTTGGTGTCCTCCATAAAGGACTACGACAGAGCGGTTGAACTCTATCCCGGTATGGGGGATGCATATTTCAACAGAGGACTGGTTCTCATCTACCTCAAAGACAAGGAGAAAGGATGTATTGACCTGTCTCGTGCCGGAGAACTTGGTGTTCGTGACGCTTATGGAGTGATTCAGAAGTACTGCGAGGATGAAAAAAATTAAGTTCAAGTCCTTTTCATCCGGCAGTTGCGGGAATTGCTATTTTCTGGGAGTCTTGGATGACGATGGCATAATGAGAGGAGTTCTGGTGGATGCCGGTATCAGTCCCCGCCGTCTCAAGAAGGAACTTGCCGTTGAGGGACTGACTACGGACTGTATCTGTGCCGTTCTAATCACTCACGACCATCTTGACCATATACGTTCGCTCGGCTCCTATTGCAAACATCTTCAGAAGCCGGTCTGGGCCACTCCCGTCCTTATGAGGTCTCTGTCTTCACACTTCATCACTGGGGATTACCTCACTGCCTTCAGGCACGAACTGGACTCCGGATGGAACAGAATATGCGAAGATATTCAGGTGCAGAGTTTCATCGTGCCACACGATGCCACTCAGACTGTAGGATATGCCATTCTTGCGGCAGGACACCGTTATGTTCATATAACCGACTGTGGAAGAATGACTCCTGAAGCAATGAATTGGTGTCATCAAGCCGATACTCTTGTCCTGGAAAGCAATTATGACGTTAAGATGCTTTTGAACGGGCCTTATCCTCCCGAGTTGCAGGACAGAATACGCAATGGACACGGTCACCTTTCCAATGACGAGTGCGCCGCCGCTCTTCGTTCCATCTACCATCCGGGTCTTCGCCGAGTGTTTCTGTGCCATCTCTCCGAGCATAACAACACTCCCTTACTTGCCCTTGAATATGCGGCCGATGCCCTGAAAGGCACTGATGTCCGTATCGTCCCGCTTCCCCGTCAGGAATCCTCCCCGTTCTATGAACTGTGAGCTGCAAACTGTGAGCTGCAAATTGTGAGTATTAGGCTGTGAACAGTTGTCTGACTGATAATCAATGATTAGATATATATCAAGTGAATCTAAATAAGTTCTCAGATGAAACGCCTTACTTTTCTTGTTTCTGCCGTCCTCATCGCGGCCTGCACACAGTGTCCGGTCAACGATGATCCCGCTTCCACCGTCGTGAACTCTGACGGTACAGTGACTTTCAATTACCGCAACGACAATGCTGAATCCGTTCAGGTGGACGTACAGTTCGCCGGACGTCATACAATGCAGAAAGACTCGCTGTCCGGTATCTGGACCATTACTCTTGGCCCTGCAGTTCCTGACATTTACCCATATTGCTTTGTTGTTGACGGCATCAGCATTATGGATCCACAGTGCGAACAGTATTTTCCCAACGAGGGTTTCAAGAACTCCTTGCTGGACATACCCGGCACAAACGGGCCGCTGGTTCATTCCCTGCAGGATGTTCCTCACGGAAAAGTGGACTATGTCTCGTACTATTCCTCAACACTGGACTGTTATGACACTGCGCTGATATATACTCCTGCATCTTACGACCAAGGCGACAGGAGCTATCCGGTATTCTATCTGATATCCGGTACGACTGACACGGAAGAAGTGTATTACAAAGTCGGGAAGATGAATCTCATAGCAGACAACCTCATTGCCGGGGGAAAGGCCGAAGAGATGATTATCGTACTGCCCTACGGCAATCCGTCCAAAATAATGACAAAGCGTGCGATGATGATGGGGGATTTCTTCAGTAGAGACCTTGCAGAAGACTTGATGCCCTATGTTGAAGCAAATTACCGCACCATCAATGATGCAAAGCACCGAGCTATCGGAGGATTTTCCCGCGGTGGCAACCAGGCTCTGAGCAACGGACTCCTGAATCTTGACAAGTTCTCCTATCTGTGCTCATACAGTTCCTTTACCTCCACGAGCCTTCCCGAAGTCTATGACAATGCCGACGAAACCAACAGCAAGATAATACTCTTCTGGCTTGGAATCGGTGTGGATGATATGCTGTACAGAACCAGCCACGACTATATCGAGTTCCTGGACAAAAAAGGTATCAATCATACGCTCGAGTTCACGGAAGGTAAATTCGGTCATACTTGGATGAATGCCAGATACTTCCTGGATAAAACGATGCCCCTGCTTTTCAACAGGCAGGCATCTGCCGAGGCTATGGCTGACGGCGGAATGGCTCTTCCCGAGCTCAAAGGCGACGAGGAACCCTTCACGCCCGGGGTGATGGCGAGGATGTTCCCCCGCCAGGTGGTTTCTCCTGAATTTGCTGACAGCGCTGTAATCTTCAGACTCAGAGCGGACCAGGCACAGGAGGTGAAACTCGAAGGAGAAATGCTTTCCGAACCTCTGGAGATGCAGAAGAACGAGTACGGAGTGTGGGAGATTTCTCTCACTGGACTTGCCCCCGATGTTTATTGCTACAATTTTGTTGTGGACGGGACTCGGGTGATGGACCCTACAAATATGTATCTTGCTCCAGAAATCGGTTTCAAGCGCAGCATACTTGAAATACCCGGTGCACCATATTCCCTCAATGATGTTTCATCGGTGAAATATAGTCCTGTCCAGATAAGGTATATGTCAGACGGAACACAGTATTCTGTCGTGGAACCGGCGTCCGGTGATGGAACGAAGTTGAAGACTGTAGTGCTTCTCTCCGGAGAAAAGGCCGGGCTTCAGGCCTGGCAACAGGTCGCTCACGCGCAGCAGATTCTGGATCAGATGATTGCTGCTGGAAAGTGCAAGCCCTGTATTCTTAAGATGTATTCAGGCAACAAGAGCCCGGAAAAGGCCGATGCCACTCTCAATGCTTGCAGATACTCCACCTGGGCTGAGGCACGCAAGGCTCTTGAGAAGACCCTTGCCGACCTTTAGTAAAGAGAAAAAATAACATAACAGGACAAATTCCTTAACGGGGGGATAAGCTTTGCAATAATACAAGAAGAGAGGGTGACTGTCAGTTTCAGTCACCCTCTTCTCTGATTTCCGTCATCGCCGGAAAAAAGCGTCGCTTGACGAGATTTACAGGTATCTCTTCATAAATTCGAGATAGTAGGTCCAGTCCACCGGCATCACTCCGTGTCCGCCTTCGTGCATCACATAGCCGAGGGTGTTGTATATGGGCTGGTCGGCTTCGGGCATTATGTCTGTTCCGAGATCATCCTTTCCGAGGAGCTTGTAAACGGGACCTGCCTCGACTGCCGATATGAATTCTCCCTTGGCATCTGACCAGTTGTCCGTGCTTCCTGTCTGGAGAAGGAGCGGGCGGGGAGCGATGAGGGCAACGATGAGATTGGCGTCAACAGGCATCTTGGTTACATCGGAACCCCATTTGCCATAGTTCTCTGCAAACTGGTACGGGTAGCGTGTAGGTTCGGTAAGATGTGCCACTGTCTCTCCATAATTGCGGCGGCTGATTGCAGCTCCACCCTCGCCGGAACAGCTGGGCATCACGACCTTGATTCTGGTTTCGCGAGCTCCCGTCCATATTGTGGTCTTGCCGAGTCGTGAACAGCCGGTGAGGGCAATTCTCTTGGCATCGATGTCCGGGTCTTTCTCGAAGTAGTCCATCACATAGCTTACTCCCCAGGCCCAGCAGGATATCGCGCCCCATTCGTCAGCCGCAGGCTTGGGATATAGTCCGCGAACTCCGAGTTCTGCGTTGTCCTGGAAGTCCGGTGTGATATCAGTATAGCACAGGGTGGCAAAGCCGTAACCCTCTTTGAGGAAAATCTTGATGGTCTGGTCCATTCCGCCTCCGAACATCGAGGGGCCTCTCATCGAGGGTGCGGGAACCATAGTCTTTGTCTTTGTATCCCAGCGGCGACCCTCCTTCACTCCCGGGTCAGAAACTACATAGTTGTTCTGGGAGAAGCTGAGGTTCAGGAGCAGAGGTGAAGGACCGTTGGCATCTTTGGGAAGATATATGAGGACATCCACTCTCGGGCCTTCGTTGTCATCGGAGAAATAAATGGTGGCCTGCTTGCGGACAGCGCTGCCTTCGAATCCCAGATCCTCTGTCACGTCATAACGGAGAGCGGGTCTTTTTGAAGGCCATTTTCCGTACTGGTTCTCTTCGAGCAGTTTCACGATTTCGGCACGGCGTTTTGCCCACTGCCTGGCATTCTTGACAGGCTTTCCGTTGTTGAATACGAGGGGGTCGGGAAGGCCTTGCTTGTAATCTCCTGTCTGGGATTCATCATAGTTGACCGGAATACCGGCAACCACATCCCTGTCCTGAGCTTGGCCTTGGATGGAAAAGCATACGGTCGTCGCCGCCAAAATTGTTGTCAGAAGTGATAAGTGTTTTTTCATTTTTGCTAAAATTTTACGAATTTACTAATTTTACAGAATTATTGCGATTAATTATATTCTTTATGAACATTGTTTCTTTCATTCTTCTGTCTGCAGCCGCGACCACATCGGTTGTGAACCTGCGAACGGAGTCTATGCCCACACCGTTGGGCATCGACGAGTCGCGTCCTCTGTTCAGCT
>DCIN01000019.1 GCA_002315815.1 Bacteroidales bacterium UBA1725
GCAACAACGCATTGGCGGGAACATTTTCATAGACAAGTTCCTGAGTAGCACGACAACCCGTCTGCCTCCCAAGCGATGACCAGTCCTCTCCATTCCAGTAACATAGTTCATACTCTTCTCCTTCTCGGATGAAATTGTCATCATTCCGTGGAAGATAGCATAATCTTGACAGATAGACGGAACGGCCAAGGTCCATTCCTACCCAAGGCATTTCCTTCTGGTTCGGGCTGCAGGAAGCATAACTTAAAACATCACCATCGAACACGTTTTCCATAGGATGGAATTTGTCGGCGGCCTTGTATGTTCCTATTATCTTTCCCCCTGTCAGTTGCTTTCCATCGCGGTCATACAGCTCAATCTCGGCGATGTTGCCGGATGTTCCTGATGCAGGTATGTAGCGTACATACCTGTAGCTTTTCCCATCGGCTATCTCGGCTGTCTGGAAATTCATCCCGACCTTATCAGGAATAGGGATTGAACGGGCGTAGTTGAAATCAGCGTTGTCGGCCAACTCAAATCTGCCTCCAAGAAGGGAATCCGCTCTCTGGCGCGCAATCGTATCCATAAATTTGCGGGTAAGATGCACCGTCTCGAGTTGTTCCAGATTCGGAATCAATTCTCTGACACTTCTGTCCTTTCCCACGAGTACGGGCCAGGTTGCAGGTACAGACACTCCGTTCCGGTAATACATCGGCAAATATACGCATTTCAAGGCCACATCACGGAAAACAACTTTGCGTCCTCTTCTTCTGGCCCCGGCAACGGGTGACCAGGTCACATCATTGAACACATTGAGTGTCATCCAATCTGTCCTGCCTTCCTCCTTAAGATTACCGAACTTCAAATCAATGACATCTGTATAATAACGAGTGACGTCCAGAGTACGCGGATTACGAAGGGATGCAGGGAGGTCTTCGGAACTGCTTCCTTTGCCCGGATAACGACGCTGCACGGATGGCATCTTACGATATGCTTTCGCAAGACGGAATGTGAAGGGTTTCTCTCTCGCAAGGAATAAAGGCTCACCAATCATAAAATGATATGTGCTGTCCCCCTGAATGATTGCGCTCCACTGATGACCCTGAGAATGATTGCCCCATTGAGGCGTATAGTCCGTCGTCACCGGAATCCCATAACTGCGGCACAGATATGTGGTGAGACCGAGATAATCCTGACAGGTTCCGCCATATATCCGTTTGAGAGAGGATGGCTTCCCTGATGGCTTGTTCGATGGATATCCGGTATAACTGCGATGAGGAACCGGCAATATTGAGCTCACCGCATCGCAGAATTCTGCAAGAGTAATTCCCGGTACTGCGGCAACGCTGTCCAGCACACTGCCGAATGTCGCTCTGTAGTCGGTCCACCATTCCTCCGGTTCTTCAGAACCTATGCGGTATGGTAACAGAAAATCACAGAAATCCTTGAAATCCAATTCACGCGCAAAGGGAGAAATCCGCCATTGTTCGAGTGCGTCATTGACGCGGTGGCTTATGTATTCCTGCGATATACAATCCCGGTCATAATGCTTCTCAAGGTCCGGAAAGAATTCACCGGTTGCAAACAAAGAGTCCTGAAAAGCATACTGGGAGAACATCTCAGCATCCGGACGGGAGTAAAACCGGCGCATTTCGGAATAGTAGCGGTCGAGCGATGATCCGGAATAAAAAGAACTGCCACGTGTCGTTTCTCTCAAGTAGCGGGATGCCCGACTCTCCGGGAAAAGAGTGATTCCCTCTCCGTTTGGAGAACAGGAACATACAAGAGAAAACGCAAGTGAAACTGCCGAAATACCTATAAAAATATAATGGGAACCGGAAAATTTTGTCATTGGCAACAGATTTATTAATCCATCTCCAAAAATATGAATATATTCGAAAAAATCCAATCAATGCTTCCAGTCCATCAATGGTCGACACCTTCCAGCCTCTCTCGAAAGAAAACGGAAAGCGAGTGATTACCTACGGGATTTCCGATTGCCAGAACCCTTCTATGTTCATCAAGCAGCATAGTATGGAAAACCATATCGTCGGGAATGAATCTGCAGTAATGACTACACCATCCGCCACTATATCACAACGTTCAGGGAAAGCTACACGACAACCCAACATCTTCTGGGCCTTGGACATATAACTGACATTTCGGTCACATCCCACAAGGACAAGAACAAATACGAGGAATTCAGAAAGAAAAGAACAGAAGCGATTGTTCACTCTTGATGTCTTCATTAAGAAAATCTTTTATCTGCTCCGTGCTGACAAGTGAGACATACTCACCGGAACTTGTCATTCCCATAGGATTGATATCACTCCCGTCCGGCAGCAAAGGTTTGTATGACTTGCCGGAAAGAAAAAGGGTCATAAAATATTCTATGCCATAATAGTCTTTCCCGGTAAGCACCCAGAACGAATAATTGTTCCTGTTACGAGCATAATAAACAGGATACCACACTCTTTCCTTATGACGCAGTGCCGTCATCATATATTTGGTATAATTATTCATATCATAACTACCCTCCCAATACTGTTTGTCAAAAACGGAATTCTCAAGCACAATATTGGAGACCGTCTTCGCGCCCTTGTATGATAATTCGATAATCTGATTTGGATAGTCCGGCAAACAGGCATTCAAAGAACCATCTCTTGTAGGGCATAGTGAATATGAATCCGTTTCTCCATAAGAATCAGACCGGGAACCGCTCTGCAGGACAGTCTTTTCTCCCGTTTCCAAATCAATGGATGCAACACCCCCACCTGACTTTGAGTCTTTAAATATTGCCAGCATTGCATTCTTGTTCCACTTCGGAAACTCAAATACACTCAAATCGTATTCAATAGGATACTCACAATAAAAACTCATATCTGAAACAGAATACGCCTTCAATAAATGCTCCGCGTACGAATAAATATACAACAGCCTGTCCCTTTCGGAAAAAGCGTATTCAGAAATGGAAACATACTCTTGTTGACCACGACCCACCTTGTCCAGAATGTTCAACAATTGACCGGATTTGTCGTAGTGATATATTCTTCTCCCATTATTGTCGTAAAGGAATAAATCATTATCCTCAATTCCGCAAAGTACGGCACATTTGCGTATTGAGCCACTCATCAGAGGTTGACCTCTGGAGTAAAGATGCCCATATCAGCCATTTTTGATGCCCAGTGCGTGTGTCAGGCAGTCATCAA
>DCIN01000051.1 GCA_002315815.1 Bacteroidales bacterium UBA1725
TCAACCTCATTGGAGAGCATACCGATTACAACGGCGGCTATGTGTTCCCCGGAGCCATCGACAAGGGACTTATGGCGGAAATCAAGCTCAACGGAACGGATAAAATTAATGCGTATTCTCTTGATTATGACGCGCAGACTTCCTTCGGAATGAATGAGGAGGACAAACCCAAGGAAGCTTGGGCCTGCTATATCTTCGGCGTTGTACGTGAGACTCTCAAGCGCGGCGGCAAAGTTCAGGGATTCGACACAGTATTTGCCGGTGACGTTCCTCTTGGAGCCGGTCTTTCCTCTTCGGCTGCACTTGAAAGCACCTTCGCGTTCGCAATCAATGACCTTTTCGGAAACAATATAGACAAGTTCGAACTTGCCAAGATAGGCCAGAGCACAGAGCATAACTACTGCGGAGTCAACTGCGGCATTATGGACCAGTTCGCTTCCTGCTTCGGCAAGAAGGGATGTCTCATCCGCCTCAACTGCAAGACTCTGGAATACAAATATTTCCCCTTCGATCCCGAAGCTGCCGGATATAAACTTGTTCTTCTCGATTCCTGTGTGAAGCACGAACTTGCCTCATCGGCATACAACAAGAGGCGTGCATCCTGCGAGAATGCTGCCGCGGCGATACGCAAGAATCATCCCGACGTGGAATTCCTCAGCGATGCAAAGAGACTTTGGCTCGAGGAGGTTAGGACAGAGATTCCTGAAGAGGATTTCCTCCGCGCGGAATATGTCATCGGTGAAGTTCAGCGTGTGCTCGATGTATGCGACGCACTCGAAAGGGGCGATTATGAGACCGCAGGTGAAATGATGTATCAGACTCACTTCGGAATGAGCAAACTCTATGAGGTAAGCTGCGAGGAACTCGATTTCCTCAACAAACTTGCCCGCAAGATGGACGTGAGCGGATCCCGTGTTATGGGAGGAGGCTTCGGAGGCTGCACAATCAACCTCGTGAAGAAGGAACTCTATCAGCAATTCATCGACACGGCAGTGAAGGAGTTCAGCGCCAAGTTCGGCCACGAGCCCAAGATATACGACGTGGTCATTTCCGACGGAGCCAGAAAACTGTAGTGAGATTCACTTAAGACCCAGTTCGGCCTTCATCACCCTCAGCAGGTCAAATGCCTGCATAGGAGTCATATTGTTGAGGTCCGCAGCTTCGAGCTTTTCCTTGAGTGAGGACAAAGTCGGGTCGTCGAGTTGGAAAAAAGAGAGTTGTACTCCGTCATCCGGAATGGAGGAGGCCATCTTCTCTTTTTTCTCAAGCTCGTGGAGAGTCTTTTCAGCCGATTCTATCACTTCTCTCGGCATTCCGGCAAGTCTTGCCACGTGGATACCGAAACTGTGGGCCACTCCGCCCGGGGCAAGTTTGCGCAGAAAGATAACGTCCTTGCCCTGTTCTTTCACACTGATATGATAGTTTCGCACCCTCGGATAGATTTCCTCCAGATCATTGAGTTCGTGGTAATGGGTGGCGAACAGGGTCTTGGCCCCCTTGCCGTAACTGTGGATATATTCCACCAGTGCGCGGGCTATTGACATTCCGTCATAAGTCGATGTACCGCGTCCTATCTCGTCCAGCAGTATCAGCGAGCGTGGAGACAGGTTATGCATTATCATCGATGTCTCCAGCATCTCCACCATAAATGTGGATTCCCCGCGGGATATGTTGTCGGATGCTCCCACACGGGTGAAGATTTTATCGAAGAATCCGAATCTTGCCGATGCGGCCGGCACAAAAGAACCTGTCTGGGCCATAAGCACAATCAGGGCGGTCTGGCGCAGAAGAGCGGATTTTCCAGACATATTGGGACCGGTCAGAATCATTATCTGGTCACCTTTGCTGTCCAGAGTGATGTCATTGGGCACATATTCCTCTCCCGGAGACATAAGTGTCTCGATTACCGGATGCCGGCCTTCCTTTATCTCCAGACTCTGCGACTTGTCCACCACAGGGCGGCGGTAATTCCTGTCAAGTGCCTGTTGTGCGAAACTTTGTAGTACGTCAAGTCTGGATATGATACGGCAATTGTCCTGTATGTCGCGTATGCACTTCTGAATCTCAGCCACCAGAGAGGCATACAGACCGCTTTCAATTTCGTAGATTCTGGCTTCGGCTCCGAGTATTTTTTCCTCGTATTCCTTGAGTTCCGGAGTGATGTAACGCTCCGCCCCAACGAGGGTCTGTTTGCGTATCCATTCCGGAGGGACCTGTTCCCTGAAGGTGTTGCGTACCTCAAGATAGTAGCCGAACACGTTGTTGTAGCCAATTTTCAAGGATGATATTCCCGTGCGCTCGCTTTCCTCTGCCTGCATCTTCTGGAGGTAGTCCCTGCCACCCCTCGAGATGTTTCGCAGTTCGTCCAATTCAGCGTTTACTCCGGCAGCTATTATGTCTCCCTTGCCTATCTGGGGAGCGGGATTATCGGCCATAGTCCCTTTGATTCTTTCAAGAAGACTGTCGGTATTCCTGATTCCTCTTGAGAGTTTCTCCAGAGCCGGAGTTCCGCAAGATGAACATAGCAGGGAGACTGGACTCATTCTGGAGAGACTGCGTCCCAGTTGCATCACTTCTCTGGGCACTATCTTTCCGGTAGCGGCTCTGGATATTATTCTTTCAAGGTCTCCGATGTCGGAGATGTAGCCTTGCATCTCTTTCAGGGCTTCGTCGTTGTCGCAGAAGAACTGCACGCTGTCATAACGTTCCTCCAGTTCTTTTATGTCCATCACCGGCATAGCGAGCCACTGCCTCAGGAGGCGTGCTCCCATAGGGGAACAGCAGCGGTCAAGAACCTGTACCAGAGATACTCCGTCCTGACCGGAGGCCGACTGGAACAACTCGAGGTTACGTACCGTGAATCGGTCCATCCACACGAATTTTCCTTCTTCGATACGGGAGATGGAGCAGATGTTCCTCAGTCCTATGTGCTGAGTCTGTTCGAGATAATAAATCAGGGCACCGGCGGAGGATATAGCCAGCGGCAGACTGTCCACGGCATATCCCTTGAGGCTTCGAACTCCGAGCTGGCTGCACAGTTTCTCGTATGCGGCATCGTACACAAAAGCCCATTCGTCTATGGAACTGATGTAGTATTCGGCAAATTTCTCTCTGGCTGTACGAAGACAGTCTCTCTGGACTACAAGTTCCTTGGGGCCGAAGGAGGAGAGCAGGGTAGTGATATAATCCATAGAGCCCTGAGCTATCTGGAAAGTGCCTGTGCTCACGTCAAGAAAAGCCGCTCCGCAGCTGCCGTTGTCGAAACACAAACCTGCGAGAAAGTTGTGCTCTTTCTGTTCCAGCATACCGTCACCAAAAGCGACTCCGGGTGTAAGTATTTCTGTAATACCTCGTTTAACAAGTTTGTTTTTGCATAGTGCAGGGTCTTCCAGCTGGTCACATATTGCAACTTTATGCCCGGAACGTATAAGTTTCTGCAGATAGCCTTCTATTGCGTGATGCGGGAAGCCCGCCATAGGCGTATCCCCCTTTTCTCCGTTTGAGCGCCTTGTGAGTACAAGCCCCAGTACTTTGCTTGCCAATACGGCATCGTCGGAGTAAGTCTCATAGAAGTCTCCGACACGGTACAGCAGAAGCGCTTCCGGATGCTGAGCCTTTATGCTGAAATACTGCTTCAGCATCGGGGTGTCTTCTCCACTCTTGGCCATATATCTTCAGAAATAAACTTGAAAAGATGTCAGACAGCAAATTCTTTCTTTATGAATGACAGGGCTATGGATGCCGCCGCCAGCAGGAATATCAGCAATGAGCAGGACCTTGAAATCCGTGCACCCCTTACATAGGACTGGGGATCGAAACGCATCACCAGTTCGTGTTCGCCGGAAGGCAGTACGGCACTGCGCAGCACTCCATCATATACATCGATAGCCAATTCATCACCGTTTTCGGTTTTGAGAGTCCATCCTGCAGGATAGAATACCTCACTGAACACGGCCTTGCCTCCTGTCTGTGACGAGTAGCTGTAATGCAGTTCGTTGGGAGCGTATGAAGTAAGAGTAATCTCATCATCATCGCCTTCTTCGAACCATGCGTTGCCCTTGGCGTAGCGGTAGCGCAGAGGAGGCAGTTCGTCTCCTATTATGATATATCTGGTATTCATTTCGGCGAGTCCGGGAAGGTAGGGGAGTGAGTCCTCGGCTTCCTGTACAGTGCTTGCTCCGGATATGGATGAATAGAGTGTATTGATTTCAGAAATCAGGTGGCTGTCTATGAACTCCTGATATCTCTGGAGTTTGGCGGGGGAGTAGCCCCCTATGTTCTTGTGCCAATAGGAAGGGCGCGAACTGTTGAACACGTCTACGGTAAGGTCGAGAACCCTATAGGATGGATCATTGTCCATAAGAATCATCTCGTCCACCTTTCTCTTGTCGAACTGGCTCTGGAATTTCTTGGGAGTGATGAAGTCATCGTCATTGAGGTATCTTTTTCCTGCCGCGAACAGATCTGCCAGAACGAGAACGCACACGAGCAATGCCGAGGCGACTCTGCGGCTCTTGTCCGAAAGACCCCAAAGCAGAAGCAGGACAGCGACGGCTATGAAAAGGATGGAACGCCAGCAGTCGGCCCACAGCAACTGGTGTCTGTCCGCTGAGAGGGCATCGACAAGCACCTGGGGCTGTGATTTGTCCGAGGAGCCTGTGAAACTCCCGAACATACTCATTCCGAGTGCAAGCAGGAGGCACAGACCTATGCTCACAGCACCGGCTACAAGAATCCGTCTCCTCAGTACTGCATTATTCTCACTGCTGCGGGCTATGTTGTCCAGCATCAGGAATCCCAGCACCGGCAGGGTGAACTGCAGGATGACGAGAGCCATAGAAACTGTCCTGAAGCTGTTGTACATAGGAACGAAATTGTAGAAGAACTTCGTGAATGCAATAAAGTGGTATCCCACAGCGAGGAACACAGCAATCAGAGTGGCGGCAAGCGCCCACCATCTCTCCTTGCCTCTGTAGTAAATCAATCCGAAAATGAAGAGGAAAATGGTCACGGCTCCCAAATACATTGGTCCTGCGGTGAATGGCTGCGGCCCCCAGTAGAGTGGAAGGTTCTTGCTGATTTCCTTCAGATTGCTCTGGCCTGCCTGTTTGAGCAGAGCGTATGTCTCCGATTTGTCAGGGTTGACAGCACCAGCTGATGAACCTCCGTTGTAGTTGGGAATGAGAAGATTGGGAAGTTCTTCCCAACCATAGGACCAGGATGTGGCATAGTCCAGATCCAGACCCTTGTTCGCTTTGTTTCCGTCTGCATCCGCCGTACTGCCACCTCTCATCGAGTAAGGCTTGTATTCGAGGGTCGGCAGAAGTTTGATGGCGTTTGTACCTATTCCCACGCAACCCAGAAGCAGCAGAAGTGCTGAAGCGGCAAAGAATTGTCCATAGGATTTGCGCCTTTCCTTTGACAATGAAAGATGTATGAAAAGTACAAGAGCGTAGAGCAGAATCATCAGGGCGAGATAAAAACTTATCTGCGGATGATAGGCCTTGATCTGAAAACTCAGGAAAAGACCGAATCCGGCTGCCCCGAGAAATGTTTTGGCGAGCCATCCGCCCTTTTTACCCTTTATCGCCTTGTTATAGGTATAAACCACTGCGGCAAGCACCCAGGGGAGGAAGGCCAGAGCCTGCATCTTGGTATTGTGCCCTACCTGAATAATTTGAAAATTGTAGGAACAGAACGTGACCGCCACTGCGCCTCCAGCTGCAATCAGAGGATTCACTCCGAGAGAGAGCAGGAGAAGGAATGCTCCCACAAGGGATATGAAAAGGTAAGTGGCGGGGCGTTTTCCTTTGAGAAGAAGATTGTAAATGCCCAAGGTCCAGTCTCCTTCAGAAGGGGTCTGTATTGTGGTGGTAGGCATTCCTCCGAACATCGATTCAGTCCAAGCAGTCTTGTCTCCGGGATGGGCCGAATTCCAGGTATGCATCTCGTGAGCCATTCCTTGCCAACCGGATATGTCGCTTTGGTTCACTATCTTTCCTCCAAGTACCTGTGGCACGAAAGCGTATGAAAGGACCAGGAATCCAATCAATATTCCTATATATACAAGCAGTTTCTTCTTCATCGTATCAATATTGTTCATCTGTATCGTTCATTTGTATCATTCGCCTGCATCGTTCAGCTGTATCATCCCCTGTATCATCCCCTGCATCGTTCGCCTGTCTGTCGTCATTGACTCTTGTCCGCATCTCTTCGGCCACTCTTTCGAAAATTCCGGTCAGTTCTTCTGTAAGCATACGACGGGAATAGCGGTCTATGTTCGAATTCAGAGTTCTGCTTTCTCCATTGCAGCGGCGCAGCCATTCAAGGTTTATGAATTGTTCGATCTCATCGGTCCTGTCCCATCCGAACATCTCTCCGGCTTCACATTCCTTGAGCAGGTCTGCGGCGGCTCCGTCTTCCTGCCCTATGCCCAAAACAGGTCTGCGGGCGGCAAGATATTCGAAAATTTTACCAGGATAGACTTTGCTGTATTCGGGTTCCCGGCGCAGAGGCAGTATCAGAATGTCCGCACTTCGCTGGGCAAGAACGGTGCTGTCGTGTGGAAGATAGCCCTCGGCTGAGAGATTGTCAGCGAGCCCCCTGGAAACAATGGCCCGGATGATTTCCGTGTCGGTCTTGCCTATCAGCCGTATCTTCAGTGCCTTTGCGAACGCTGCGTCTTGAGAGCACATTTTTGAGAGCACATCCCAAAGATTGAGAGGGTTGCCGTCTGCGGCGAATAGCCCTGTATGAACAATGGTGAAACCATTTTCGGTCGTATTCTCCTGCGCTGCGAAGTCAGATTCGTCGAAGCCGTTGGTGACAAGCAGTACCGGTTTGTCGGTCTTTGCCTGAAAGTCTTTCTGAACTCTGGGAGTAACACTTATTGTGGCATCGGCTTCGGCAAGTACCGCTGACTCAAGTCTGAAATGCTTCCTTTTCGCCAGGGGCCAGAGTCCGAGGTGCTTGAAATAGAACATCTCTGTCCAGGGATCACGGAAATCGGCCAGCCAGTTCAGACCTGTGGCCTTCTTCACTCCACGTCCTATCAAGTGCATCGATTGGGGCGGACCTGTCGTGACCATAATGTCCACAGGGTGTTTTTTTAGATATTCAACAAGATATTTGACAGACGGTTTCACCCAGCTGATGCGTGGGTCCGGAACAAACAGATTGCCTCGGAGCCAGATAGCAATCTTCTGCTTGACACTTTTCTTTTGCGAGTTGATGGGGTTGACCTGAGTGCCTGCCTTCTTGCGGGTAAGTTTGCGGTAGAAATTGTAGGGTTCGTGGATGGGTGTCCTGATAACCTCGGCTTCCTGTGGAATTTCCTTCAAAAGGCTTTCGTCCACAGCCAGTTGTTCCGGATTGGAGGGGGTGAAAATCACCGGCTGCCACCCGTATTGGGGAAGGTATTTCGCAAACTTCACCCATCTCTGGACGCCTGACCCTCCTGTCGGGGGCCAATAATAAGTGATTATCAGAACTCTCTTCATATTGCAAACAACAAAATTAACAATTATTCTTCTGACCACAAATCCTGTTGAATATCCCATATTTTCGTTCCCCGACTTGTTTTGTATTATGCGGGATGCATTTTCCAGACGGTGGAGCAATTGATTTCATATTCCTAGAACAATAGCTGGTGATATGTTAAGTCTGCGGCAAATTTTTTGAGCCAAATCAAAGGTCGGATTACATTTTCCGGAAAGAAGGGCGCTTACCCTTGACTGGCTTGTACCCAGCATAGAGGCAACGTCATTTTGAGAAAGCCCTTGTTCAAACATACGTTCTTTAATGCATTCCTGTAATGTTGGAGTACCCAAATCAAAGTGTTCGTCAGAGTAATCGGCAATAAGATTTGACAGAATGCAGTATTCCATCTTTTTGGGATCGTTGTCAGACATTTCTTCGGTAACGTCATTCACCAATGCCTCAATCCGGCTGAGAGCCCACTCATATTGTTCTCTATTTTCAATCTTTGTCATAGTATTGTAACATCTTTTATCTTATCATATTCGGCGTGTGTACCAATCCACCTTACAAGGATGGTGTTGTTGAAGAACTTTACGACAACAACCAGTCTGTGATGACCTCCGTGGATGTTGAAAACATAATGTTGATTCCCAGGCATATCTGCATCACCAAAAGTCTGGCGGACATCAGCAAAACTATTCCACTGGCTCTCTTCCACCTTTGCTATCCACTCCTGAATAGAAGTTTTGCAATCAGGATGTTTATCAGCATATAACCGCAAAGTTTCTTTAGTAATAATTCTCATATGTAGCAAATATACATATTTTTGATAATCTATCCAAAATATAGATAGACATTTCTTATGGAGGGGGTGAGACCATCCCGGCAAGCCATTATCAAATGGAGAATGCAAGGACGTACATTTTGTTTTGTACGTGACAGCACCGTCTCTTACTACATCTTTTTCGTTTTATTGAGTAAAATTTGGAGATTTCCTTTTTTTTATCTTCGCCGATAGTTGCAATTCTCCGTAAGCGAAGTGTCCGTAGTATTAATTCAAGTCCTTGAGTTCAATACACTTATGAGCTTCAATGCTTTTATGTGTCACAAAACTGATATGAGCCGAATTAGAATATCGCCAGTTCTGCTGCCGACATTGCTGCCGATTCCGCTCTCTGTCAATCGGAACAAAACGAATCCGAAACGTTCCCGTAATACATCATAAACACAGGGTTTTGCACCTGAGCCTTTGTGGATCAAAGAATAGGTCCAACTTCATCCGGTCAGCCTTGTGGACGGTGTCACCATTGCCTCTTACATCATAGTCAATATCATAAGAATTTTCAATTTTTATGTTTCAAAGCAAAAGAAAGGCATCCCCGTTCCACAAAGCAAATATACGATTGAGGTATAAAACAGTGTAATTATCGAAATATTATACGTTAATGAGTATAGTTGTTCAAATTTAATCTATCTTTGTACTCGTTGGAGTATAATATATGACGATATCAGAACACATAAAGCAATTGAGACGTCAGGAAAAAATGACGCAGCAAGATCTTGCCGACAGGGCCGGGGTCGGCATTCATTTTGTCCGGGATCTGGAGCAGGGGAAGTCGACTCTGAGGATGGATAAGGTGAATGACATCCTCTTTCTCTTCGGAGAAGAATTGGGGGCAGTCAAATCTGAAAGGCGATGAGACAGGCAAAAGTATTGAAAAACGGAGTTTTCTGCGGAATAATGCGCGAGGACGAAGAGGGCTTTCATTTCAAATACGATGATGCTTTCCTGAATAGGGAAGACGCCCTTCCTGTCAGTCCTACTATGCCCTTGACGGATGAGGAATACGTGAAGGAGATGATGTTTCCCGTATTCGACGGGCTGATTCCTGAAGGTTGGCTTCTGGATATTGCCAGTGAATCGTGGAAGATTGACAAAAGGGACAGGATGTTGCTGTTGATGAGTTGCTGCAAGGATTGTATCGGTGATTTGAGTGTCGTACCATATAATGGAGAAGTCAATGTGTAAATGCCTGTATTGCTATAAGGAACTTGAGCCGGGTATGGTTGGCTATCATCCAGGTTGCGCGAAGAAGTTTTTCGGAATGGCAACGGCGCCCATACTGCCTTATACCAGAGACAATATGCGCGATTTGGCCGGGCAGGTCATCAGAAGCAGTACTTCTGTTACCGGCGTTCAGGCTAAGATGTCTCTTGACGTTAATAAGGGAGGAAAGAATGAACCGGCAAAGTTTACGGTCGTGGGGCTATGGGGGCGTTATATTTTCAAGCCGGAGAGCCCGGTATTCCGTTGTATGCCGGAGGTGGAAGACCTGACTATGAAAATGGCCGGAGCCGCCGGGATCGATGTTGTTCCTCACACCCTTGTCCGGTTGCAGGATGGCGAACTGGGATACCTTACAAAGAGAGTTGACCGTTCTGATAAAGGCGGGAAGTATTCAATGCTTGATATGTGTCAGTTGACCAACAGGCTTACTGAGCATAAGTATTACGGAACTTATGTCCAGCTTGCCGAAACAGTCAAGCGGTATTCAAGCGTTCCGGGTCTGGACGTCCATAAGTATTGGGAGATTGTGTTGTTTTCCTGGATTGTCGGGAATTCCGATATGCATTGTAAGAATTTCTCCTTGATTTCGTATGACGGAGTGCAGTACCGTCTTTCTCCTGCGTATGACCTTATCTCCGTAAAACTGTCATTCCCGCAGGATACTGAAGAAATGGCAATGGCCTTTGAAGTTGGCGGGAAGAAGACAGGCTTCGGAAGGAGGACTTTTCTTGAAGCGTTCAAACAATCCGGCCTGAATGCAACAGCATCCGATAGACTGATTTTGAAGATGTGCGGCTGCAAATCGAAATGGGAGGAACTGATCAGCGACTCCTTCCTGCCTGATCCTTTAAAGAGGGAGTTTACCAATCTGATTGAGACAAGACTGGCCATTCTGGAAACCAATGCTGAACAATTACCGGCTCATAGCGGTGAATCAGACACACACCCAATGAGAAACTCTTGACTCGTACCTTACGTTGTATTGTATCTTTGACGAACGATAAATAACAAAGACGAGACTATGGTATTTGATTACAAAAAGGAATACAAGGAGTTCTATCTCCCAAAGGAAAAGCCGGGTATCGTAACGGTACCTGCAATGAACTTTGTGGCGGTTCGCGGAAAAGGTGACCCGAACGAGGACAAAAGTGAATACAAGGAGGCGATGCAAGTTCTCTACGGCATCGCATACACCATCAAGATGAGCAAGATGGGAGACCATCGCATTGAAGGTTACTTCGACTATGTAGTTCCGCCGCTGGAGGGCTTCTGGTGGCAGGAAGAAGGTTGCAAGGCTGTGGCCGGACTCGATTACGGCGACAAGGCTTCTATGTGCTGGATAAGCCTCATCCGTCTGCCGGACTTCGTTACGAAGGCTGATTTCGAATGGGCGGTTGCGGAAGCGACGGCAAAGAAGAAGGCTGATTTCTCAAAGGCGGAATTCTTTACATACGAAGATGGCCTTTGTGTACAGTGTATGCACTATGGACCGTATGATGACGAGCCGGAGACAGTTGAATTGATGAAGGAATATGCCTTACAGAATGGCTATTCTATCGATATCACCCCGGAACGTTATCACCACGAAATCTACCTCAGTGATCCTCGGAAGATTGCGCCTGGAAAATTGAAAACCATAATCAGACACCCAATTAGACCGAAATAGTAATGAATAGAGGAAGATGGCCGAATTATCGGGCACGTTATGTATTCCAGGGCTGAATTGACCCTTGAGGATGGAAGCAAGTTCCCCATCTGGACATTCGGTCCAATCAGCATTCACCCCGATTATAAGCGTAAGGGGTATGGACTCACACTGCTTGATTATTCTATGGAGAAAGCGCGTGAAATGGGTATCGGCGCACTCTGTATGGAAGGTAAATTCGGCTTCTACAAGAATGCGGGGTTTGATCTGGCCAGCAAGCTTCACATTCATTATCACGGTGAACCCAAAGATGCCGAGGTGCCATATTTCCTGGCAAAGGAACTTATTCCTGGCTACTTGAACGAACTTGAAGGCACATACTGCACACCGAAGGGATATTTCGTAGCGGATGAGAATCCGGAGGAATTTGAAGCCTACACTCTTACTACATCTTTTTCGTTTTATTGAGTAAAATTTGGAGATTTCTTTTTTTTTTATGTTTGCCGATAGTTACAATTCTCCGTAAAACAAAGTGTCCGGAGTATTAATCCAAGTCCTTGAGTTCAATACACTTATGAGCTACAATGCTTTTATGGGTCACAAAACTGATATGAGCCGAATTAGAATATCGCCAGTTCTGATGCCGACGTTGTTACCAACGTTGCTGTTAATGATTCTGGTGTTCATATTGGCAGTGCCTGTTCTGTCAAGTTGTGAGAGGATTCGTTTGCGCCGTGATGTCAATAGGATAATGGAGAGCAGGATAGTGCTTCCGCAGGAGTTGAGCGTGGCCCTTGACGGGGAGGTGAAGCCTATGGATAATTCGCTGAGGACAGTACCGAAGATGATTGTATATGTTGACTCCACAGAGTGCACTATGTGTCGGGTATCGAAGTTCAAGACATATTATGATTCAATATACAATGAATCCAGAAAGGATGGACGGTTCGAACTGATACTTCTGATATACTCCAGAAAAGTGGAAGGAATTCCTGTGTCAAGACTCGTCTCCGACTTTGAATTTGGGATACCTGTGTATGTTGACGAGAAAAATACTTTTTTAAAGGATAATCCGGCTGTTCCGCAGGATTCGAGACTTCACGCTTTTTTTGTGGATGGCAACGGTTCTCCGGTTTTTATTGGGGACCCGGGTATGAATAAAAGGATTCGGGATATGCTGGGAGATTATCTGAACGGAAAGCTGCAGCTGCCCACTCAATAATTATCAATTAACCTTATCAATCATTTTTTATGAAAAAGTTTATCTTTATTTTTGCTGTTGCCATCTGCCTTGCAGCAGGAAGTGCGATTGTGCTGAAAAGTATCAAGACTGACAAATCTTCCTTGATTGAGACCAATGTCGATGCCTTGGCTAAGCCGCAGAAACTTGAACAGGGGGTTTGGGACGTTTATTATCCCAAAAAAGGTAGTCCTGATCACAATTGCGCACGTGGAGGTGAATTAGATTGCTAATGAAGTACTTTTTTTCAATTGTAATCGGAACAATTCTTATCTTCCACTCCTGTTCGGGAGTGGAAGATGTTCCTTTGTCGGAGTATCCTTTCGAAGAGTTGTGTGTCTTGAGTGAACCGGAAGGAGAGCCTCTCGGCAACATTATGAGTATGGACTATGTAAATGACACATCATTTGTCATTTGCACGGCATCTCAAGTCTATCTGTATAGTTTTTCGGGTTCATTGATACGAAAAATTGGCATCAACGGACGTGCCCAGTCGGAATACATTTTTCCTTTAATTGTGAGGTCCGATTCCAGACGGATATTCGTTGTGGACGGAATGCAGCTGAAGATAATCAGTTATGACCTTGAGGGCAATCCGCTCAGCGAAGTGTCTTATGAGAAGTCTTTCTCTGACCTTGCCATAGATGGTGACAAGCTTTGGCTATATACCACCCTGATGGACGAAGAAAGATGTATCGTGAAACTTGATATCGGTAGCGGAGATACGGAAGTTCAGGATTTTCTGCGTTACGATGGTGCTCATTCCGTTCTTAACCACTTGCAAGCCCGTGCCCCTCTGGCTCTTGTTGACGGAGTCCTGTGGGGTATGACCAGAAGCCGGCTGGAACTCCATCGTTCCGACGGTTTACCGGCAATTAAGTTCAAGTCAAAGACTTTCAAGGTAGAGAGTGTGGACGATGCTGACACATTTTCCAGTGATGATATTTACTATTATCTCAATGAAAATCCGGCAGTTCTTTCCATTCTTCCGGACGGGGATAAGATGCTGGTGCTCACTCAAGAAGGATACACAAAATATGATGGCGCTGAATCAGATATCAGCCATTGTTATTTCTCGCTTTATTCTGTCAGTATGTCAAACGGTGATGCTGATTGCATTCTTCGTTTTCCATATATGTTTTGGTTCAGTTTCACTAATATGATTTGCGGTCCGCATAGTTTCTATTTCCTTTTCAATCACGACAATGAAGACGAAGGAGACAGTTACTGCACGCTGAACCGGCTCATTCTGCCTGCACCGTCAGTATCTCATTGATGTCAGTGAGATAATCGGGACTGCGGTGCTCGCTTTTTGATTTCCAGTGGTCCGCCTCTCCGTCTTCAACTGCAAGGCGGAGGGTTTTCAGACCGAATTTATGGTTCAATTCATCGATTTTTCCGGAAAGTGAGCGACGCTCTTCGCGTCCTCGGACGGGGTCGAACAGATTCTGCTGAATATCGGTATCGGGACAGATTCCGCTGAGTATCACTCCGCTTCGTTTGTATTTGATTCCGGGGCGATAGACGGACTCCAGAATCTTGATAGCCGCTCCTGCAATCTCAATGGTGTCACAACTGGCGACGGGTAGCCTCACCGAGGCCCCGTTCCAATACTGGGCGAGGTCTTCGCGGAATGGGTTGCTGCCTATAAATACGGATACGACTGTTGCGACACTTCCCTGACCACGCAGCTTGCCTGCACAACTGCTTGCGAAGGTCGCGACGGATGCTTTCAGTGCATCGAGACTGGTGACCATATCCTTGAAGCAATGGCTGGTGCATATTGTCTGTTTCTGCAGCACTTCCTCTGTATTGATGCACGGATGGCCGTTCAACTCGCACCAGGTCTGGAAACCTGGCTTTGTAAAATGCCTGTGAACCCACTCGACAGGCTTGTCCGCAAATTCCAGAGGAGTTTTCACTCCAAGGGAAAGCAGTTTTTCATACGTGCTCCGGCCTACTCCCCAGATATCAGCAAGGTCAAAGAGTTCCAGTGCCTTGCGCCTCTTGCTCTCGCTGTCTATCATACAAACCGACTTATATCCCTTGTAATTCTTGGCAAACTTGCTTCCCATCTTTGCAAGTGTCTTGGTAGGGGCCACCCCTATGCTCACAGGAATATCAGTCCAGAGTTTCACACGCTCAGCCACCGTCCTCATATAGTCTTCGAGATTGAAGTTCCTTTCATATCCCCTCAGATCCAGAAAACTCTCGTCTATGCTGTATGTCTCCACGTAGTCGCACGATTGGCGGAGTATGCTTACAATGCGCTTTGACATAGCGTTATACAGGTACATATTCGATGAAAACACCGTGACATTGTTCCTGTCTATCGTCTCCTGCACTTTGAACAGAACGTCTCCGCGATGCAGTCCCACCGTTTTGGCTTCCGGAGTGAGCGCGACTATGATGCCGTCGTTGCTCGAGAGTACGCACACAGGTTTTCCCTGCAAGCCGGGGTGAAACACCTTTTCGCAGGAGCAGAAGAAAGAGTTGCAGTCCACAAGAGCATACATTCAAGTCCCGTATTTTTCAGTCCCGTGCCTTGTGGATGATATAGGTCACTATTCCCCAGACGCTGAACGCATCGCCGTCGCTTATCTGAAAACGGGGGAAATCCGGATTGGCAGGTACAAGCCAGCGGGTTCCGTCCTTATCCACGGCTATGCGCTTGAGTGTGTATTCTCCGTTCAACTCGCACACAGCTATCTCTTTTTCATACGGTTCTCTGCGGCTTTTGTCCACGATGACTATGTCGCCGCTCTCGATACCGGCATCGATCATAGAATCCCCTTGTACTCGTATCAGATACGAGGACTCAGGATGAGGACAGAGAAGGCGGAGCATATCGATGTCCTGACTTTTCTCATCATTGTCCAGAGGTACGGGGAAGCCGGCGACAACCCTGACATCGAAAGACGGTATTCTTATCCTACGGGTGCGGGAAGCTGGAACCGCCTGCCCGAAACAGGAGAAATCCGGTTCCTGTTCTATCCCGGAGAAGTCCGGTTCCTGTTCTATCCCGGAAAAATTCCGCTTATGTCCGTCGATAGCCTTTTCGATGCTGTCCTTTATGAAAGCTGTCTTGTCCCGTTGTGCATCAAGAACTCTGGCAATGTCCCCACCTGCCCTGAAAGTATAGAGTTTGGCATCCCCTTTCGGGCGGCCCGCACCTGCCCTGCGGCCTCCACGGCCTGTATCTGATTTCTTTTCCATATCTGCAATGCTGCTTCTGTCTGCAAATATAGAAAGATTTTTGATAACTGTATTATAATTATCAAAGCTTATGGCTCAAGATAAGAGAGAGAGGAACTCATTCCTGAAAGAATCAGTAATATCAGTAATATTTGTAATATCAGTAATATTTGTAGAACAATGCTATGGACTCCATACCGGCGAAGAACTGAGACAGCAGGAAACTCTCGTTGGGGGAGTGGATGGTATCCCGCTCAAGTCCGAAACCCATAAGCAGCGGGTCGATTCCGAGGATTTTCTGCATTTCGGCCAGAACCGCTATGCTGCCTCCGCCTCTGCTCGGGACAGGTTCTATGCCATAAACTTCGGCTACGGCCCGTGATGCAGCCTTGAATGCGTCCGACGAGATGGGAATGAGGAATCCGTCTCCTCCCTCGCAGGGAGTAATCTCCACCTTTATGTAGGGAGGCGCTATGGACTTGAAATGTTGTATGAACAATTCTGTTATCCTTGAACTTGTCTGATTTGGAACCAGTCTCATCGATATTTTGGCGCAGGCTTCGGAGGGGAGAACGGTTTTGGCTCCCTCTCCTGTGTAGCCGCCCCAGATGCCGCATACGTCCAGCGATGGCCTGATACCGGTTCTTTCCATAGTGCTGTAGCCTTTTTCTCCCTTCACTTCGTCTATCTTCAGGAAAGACTTGTATTCATCGAGGTCGAAGGGAGCTCTTGCCAACTGCTTCCTGTCCTCCGTCGAGAGCTCCACAACATCATCGTAGAAGCCTTTCACCGTGATGCGCCCGTCCTTGTCTATGAGTGAGGAAATCATATCGCAGAGAGTGTTGATGGGATTGGCCACGGCTCCTCCGTAGTGTCCGCTGTGCAGGTCCTTGTCCGGCCCGGTCAGCTTGACTTCCAGATAGGCCAGTCCTCTCATTCCGCAGTTGATGGATGGCACCTTGTCCGATATCATCGTGGTGTCGGACACAAGACATACGTCGGCTTTCAGCATTTCCTTGTTTTCCTCCATCCAGGCGGGCAGGGAAGGGCTTCCGATTTCCTCTTCGCCCTCGAACACAAACTTGACATTATGTTTCAGTTCCCCGCTCCGGAGCATATACTCAAAGGCCTTGATATGCATAAAGAGCTGTCCCTTGTCGTCATTCGCACCTCTTCCCCAGATTGCTCCGTCGTGTATCACCGGCTCGAAGGGGTCTGAGTTCCATTTCTCAAGCGGCTCAGGAGGCTGCACGTCATAGTGTCCGTATATCAGCACTGTCTTGAAAGAATCGTCCAATATCTTTTCTGCATAGACCACCGGATTACCCTTGGTGGGAAGCACCGAGGCGGTGTCGGCTCCCGCTTCCAGAAGCAGTTCCTTCAACCGTCGGGCACAGCGGAGCATATCCTCCCTGTGTTCTTTCTTCGCACTTATTGACGGGATTCTCAGCAGACTGAACAGTTCTTCGCAGAACCTTCCGCTGTTTTCTTCAATATAGGTTTTCATACTATTTAAATAATTTATTTTCAGGTACTTTCACTGCAAATCCCCTTTTTCGAAAAGATTTTTCAGTACGATTCTTGTGGCCGCATTTATTGCAAGATCACGGTCCGTGGCTCCCTTCGATCGGCACAGTCCTCCGCAAATATCCACGCCCAGAAGTTGGTGTCCGTAGCAGACTTTCCTCAACGACTCCACAAGGGAGCCCAGACTCAGAGAACCCTGGTCCCAGTCGGTCCTGGCGAATTCGTGTGAGAGCAGGTCAAGATCTATCGACAGATACAGCGGCAGGTCCTTGCGTACTTTTTCTCCAATCAGGCCAAGTTCCTTCTCGGTGAGGGCAACGACATCCAGATCGGAACATTCGGGGAGAAGTTCTTCCGACACTCCGGCCAGAATGACCTGCTTCAGGGCATCCTGACGTTCAATACTTTCTCTCACCCATCCGCCGCAGCTGAGTACATCTCCGAAGCGGGGTTTCTGCGTGTCGGGGTGATGGTCGAACACCACGAGGCCATAATCTTCCGTCATTCTTTCGGTGGTCAGGGATGAGAGATAGTGGTAGTCTCCCGTGTCTGTCCACTTGAGCCCCGGCACCTCAGGCAGGTTGTCAAGTGCTTCGCGTATCATCATAACGCTTTCAGTCCCGCACCAGCAGTTTGTTCCTTCGAGCCGACTGAAATCAAGGACGCTGGTATTTACATCAGCGTCGATTCCGGAGGGCAATTCTCCGGACATATTGAAAATCAAACTACTCGAAAACAAGGAAACCAAAATAGCTCATTGATCCCCGGCTGGTCGGCTGTATGGATAAATCCGCCGAGCCGTTGGTGAAGATGCGAATTGAGAAATCGACGGTCTCAGAGCCGGACTTGGCCTTGAACCTGATTGTATAGCGTCCTTTCTTCACTGCTTTGGAATCGTCCACTTCCAGTTCCACGGGGTAGTCATTGAGCACTATGGAATTGTCTCCGTCGGTGCCGTAGGCTGCATTTGCACCACCACCTCCGATGTAGGGCAGTCGTGTGTTTGCTTTGCCGTCCTTGACAGTCAGGTCATAGTTGTCGGCATCCACAGTCACCCCGGTCATTGATATGGCCGATGTCATCTGGATTTTGAAGTTGCCTTCCCTTACGGCATTTGCAACAGCCGCAACCAGCCTGGGGTCATCGGTTTTTTTCTTTGCCGAGCAAAAAAAGGTGCACAAGGCGAGAGTTGTAAGCAACAGGGCCGGGAGTTTAACTGATCTTTTCATACGATGATATTACGATGATATTACGATGATATTATGATGTTATGATGTTATTTCGAATTCCGCTCGTTATTTGAATATCGCTGCAATCTTCCCTGCAAGTTCCAGAAAAGCCAGACTGTCGGGACGATTGCCCAGGGCGGAAGGTTCTCCGGAATCCCCGCTCTCCCTTATCCCTTGCACGAGGGGAATCTGTGCCAGCAGTTCGATTCCGAGTTCATCAGCCATATTCCTCCCCCCGTCTTTGCCGAAGATATAGTATTTTTCGTCCGGATGTGCTTCCGGGGTGAACCAGGCCATATTCTCAACGATACCGAAGATGGTTTTGTTCACGTTGGGGTTGCGGAACATATCCACACCCTTTTCCACGTCGGAGAGCGCCACAGCCTGCGGGGTAGTGACAATTATCGCTCCCTCCACGGGAATATCCTGTACAAGACTGATGTGTATGTCGCCGGTTCCGGGTGGCATATCTATCAGCAGAAAATCCAGTTCCCCCCATCTGACCTGCAGTATCATCTGCTTGAGGGCGTTGCAGGCCATAGGTCCGCGCCATATCAGGGCCTGCCCCTTCTGTGCGAAATAGCCCACTGACATCCATTTGACTCCGTATTTCTCAAGAGGAATTATCAGTTCCCTGTCTCCGTCCTTTTCGGCGGAGATGGCTTCGTTTTCGGTATTTGTCATTGTAGGGATGGACGGACCATAGACATCGGCGTCCGCAAGACCTACCTTGAAACCCATACGGGCCAGAGCACAGGCCAGATTCACCGCTACTGTAGATTTGCCCACCCCTCCCTTGCCGGAGGCTATGCCTATGATGTGTCTGATGTTCCCGATTTCTTCCAGATCGAGGTCCAGAGGCTTTTTCTTCGGAGTCACCTCGTCCACCACAATGGTCTTCACTTCAGACTTCACGTTCGAGGGAAGGTGTCTGATGAGAGCGGCTCTCGTGCTTCCTATCAGGTATTCGGACAGAGGGTCGCGACGTTTCGGAAAGGCCAGAGTCACTGTTACTTTGTCTGCGGAGAATTCCACTCCGTGCACCATTCCCAAATCGACAATGTCGCGGTCCTGCTTTCCTGGATGGCGTACTTCCCGCAGAAAGGTCATTATCTCGTGTTCGTCGTTCATATCAACAAAAGGATTCAATTCATCAGGTTCAATTCACCAGATTCATTTCGTCCAGAAGATATCCTGCTCCGGCGAACTTGTCCATCATCAAAAGTACATAGCGTATATCCACGCAGATACATCTCTGAAGGTCAGGATTGAAGAGCACGTCCGAACTCATCGCCTCCCAGTTGCCGTCGAAGGCAAGTCCGATCAGATTTCCGTCCGCATCCATCACAGGACTTCCGGAATTGCCTCCGGTGATGTCGAGATTGGTCAGGAAGCAGGTCACGAGTTCACCGTCGGCATTGGCGTATTGTCCGTAGTCCTTGGCCTCATATATTTCTTTCAGGCGGGCGGGCACGCGGAACTCATAATTGCCGGGATCCTCTTTTTCCATAACGCCCTTGAGCGTGGTGTAGTGCTTGTAATGCACTCCGTCCTTGGGCTCGTAGCCCTTCACGCTGCCGTAGCTCAATCGGCAGGTACTATTGGCATCGGGATAGAATGATTCGCCCTGTCTCCATTCCATCAGTCCGGCAGCGAATGTCTTGGAAGGTTCTTTGACTTCGGCTGAACCTGTCTGGACGCCTTCCCTGAGTTCGGATGCTTTTTCCGCCACCGCCTTGACAAGCAGAACGGCAGGGTCGGATTCAATCATCTTTCTGGTGAGTGCCTTGGAATTCAGCTTTTCCTCCGAAGCGAAGATGCTCTTCCCGAACAGTTCATCCGCAAACTTGCGGCTGTCCGTCTTGAGAATACCTTTGAACTGGATTGCGTCGGCGGCGTTCACTCTTTCCTTGTAGAAGTCCAGTACAGCCACCGTTACATCGTGGTCCACATTGGAATCATAGTCCTTGTATTTCTCCAAGGCTGTCTTCTTTGCTATATCAATGACCTGCTTCTCCATTTCCTTGAAGTTGGGGCTGTCTGGAGTTATATTGCTGTTGTCCAGAGATCTCAGCGAGGAGTAGAAATTGTTGGCGATGCTGAGAATCTCGATTGTTCCGAGACTTTCGTTGAGGAGCTGGTAGGCTTTCTTGGAGGGGGCGGCTTTGGCAACGGCAGCTGCAATGGCCGGGATTGCATCCCCGTACAAAGCTTTGCGTGATGGATTGGCCTGAATCCATTGTGTGAAAGCCTCTTCCTTGATTATTTCATTCTCCAGTATGCCCAATTTTGCGAAAGCATCCCTCATTCCCTGCCATTTCTTCCATCCGTTGGAGGATGAGGCATATTTGCTGGCGTATTGCAGATTGACCTTTTCGTCTGCCATACGTGCATTCCAGATGACTTCCTGACGTACAGTGCGGGCATCAATACGTATATCATTGGTTTCCAGCATATCCTGCAACTGTGCGGCAGTCTGGAAACGTTGTGTGGAGCCGGAATAGCCCATCACCATCGCAAAGTCACCCTCTTCGGCCCCTTTCAGCGAAATGTTGAGGAACTGTTTGGGAGTGAATGGCTTGTTGTCTTCGGAATAATCAGCGGGTTCATTGTCCGGTCCTGCGTACACGCGAAACATAGAGAAGTCGCAGGTGTGTCTGGGCCACATCCAGTTGTCTGTGTCGCCTCCGAACTTGCCGGATGCTGCCGGGGGAGCACCTACGAATCGCACATCCCTGTAAATTTTGGAAATCACAAGATACCAGGCATTGCCGTTGAAAAAGCTGACAACTTCCGCCTTGCATCCGGGGTTCTCCTCTTTGGCTTTCCTGATGATTGCATCCCTCCCTTCCTGCGTGGCTGCTTCCGGAGTCACGTCCGTCATACTCTGAAGAAATTTTACGCTGAGTCCAGGCACGGGAATCTCCTCTTTTCCGCTCTTGGCGAAGAAACCGTCTTCGAGATAGTTGTGCTCCGGTGACGAAAGCGACTGGATGCTGCTGTATCCACAATGATGGTTGGTCACCAGAAGGCCTTTGCCGGAAATGATTTCTCCGGTACAACCTCCGCCGAACTGGACCACGGCATCTTTGATGGAACTGTTGTTCACACTGTAAATCTGCTCAGGCGTGAGTCTGGAACCGAGGTTACGCATAGCCTCAGCATTCATCTTCTCGAGGAGGGGCAGGAGCCACATTCCTTCATCCGCTTTGGACACGGGTGCCAGAAGTATCAGAGCAACCGCCGCAAATAACAATTTTTTCATAATAATATTATAATCAATTTCTTTTTTGAGTTAATACCAATCAATTGATTCAGTGAGCATCAAAAAGTGTCGGCTCCAATTCTTTGGGATGGAAACTTTTTCTATGTTCAGGAGTGTAGCCGAGTTTCCTTATTGCTGCAATATGTTCCGGGGTGGGATATCCCATATTCTTCTCCCATCCGTAGCCAGGGTACTTCAGGGCCAGTCCGGTCATCGCTTCGTCCCTGTATGTCTTGGCAAGCACTGAGGCTGCGGCTATATTGGCGTACAGGGCATCACCGTGCACTATGGTGGCGTAGGGATAAGAGTCGAAAGCGCGGAATCTGTTTCCGTCTATCAGAAGGAAATCCGGTTTAACTGCGAGTTTGCGAACGGCCCTCTGCATCCCGGTCACGGATGCCCAGAGTATGTTCAGCTCGTCAATTTCCTCTGCGCTCACCGCTTCCACTGCCCAGGCCACGGCTTCCTTCTCTATTATAGGTCTGAGCTCCTCCCTGGCCTTTCTGCTCATTTTCTTGGAGTCGTTGAGCAGAGGGTGACGGAAATCCGGAGGGAGTATCACGGCGGCGGCATAAACCGGACCTGCCAGCGGTCCGCGTCCGGCTTCGTCGCATCCGGCTTCCTTCAGTTCCGGATGCAGGCAGGGTTCCAGATGTACCAATCTCCCCATTACATACAAAGATAAGCTTTTTTAACTGTCTTTATCTGCTTGTGGATTGCAAATAATTTGTGTAGATTTGCAGACTTGCCGTGTGCAGATTGTTTGTAAGTAAATAAAAATAAATAATATCATACAAAGATGAAAGATTATTCCACCAAAGACATCCGTAATGTGGTTCTCCTCGGCGCCACCAAGTCAGGAAAAACCACATTGGCCGAATCTATGCTCTTCGAGGGCAAGGTCATTGACAGACGAGGTACCGTCGAGGACAAGAACACCCTCTCGGACAATGATGATCTCGAGAAACTGAACCAGAGGTCCATCTATGCTACTCCTCTTTATTCAGAATTCGACGGGACCAAGATTAACTTCATCGATGCCCCCGGCTCCGATGATTTCATAGGCGGTGCATACTCAGCTTTCAGAGTCTGCGAGAGCGGAATTCTCGTAGTCAACGGACAGCAGGGCGTTGAGGTCGGCACAGAGAGTGCCGTGCGCCGTGCAGAGGAGAAGAAACTCCCTCTGATCATCGCTGTCAACCAAATGGATGCGGAGAAGTCAGACTGGGACAACATCCAGCATTCAATGAAGGAATCTTTCGGAGGAAAGATTGTCAATATCCAGTTCCCTGCCGGTTCAGGTCTTTCGTTCAAGGGAGTTGTGGATGTAATCACAAACAAGTTCTACAATGACAAGGGCGAGGCCCTCGACATACCCGCCGAGTATGCTGACGAGGCTGAGGAAATGCGCGGTTCACTCATAGAGAAGGCCGCTGAGTTCGATGAGGAACTGATGATGAAGTACTTCGACGAGGGCACACTCAGCGAGGAAGAAATCGCAAAGGGTCTGAATGCCGGAATCGAGAGCGGAGATGTTTATCCCGTATTCTGCGTAAGCGGAAAGAACGACATCGGTGTCAGGAGACTTCTCGAGTTCATCAAGATCACTGCTCCCGCACCCAAGGTCAAGGAGGACGGGCCTGCTTCCCTGTTCATCTACAAGAACGACGTGGAGCAGCACCTCGGAGAGGTTTCCTTCTTCAAGGTTATGAGCGGAACACTTACCGCAGGTCTTGACCTCGAGGACCCCGTGACTGGAAACAAGGAGCGCCTTTCTGCCATCTACGCTGTGGCAGGGAGCAAGAAAGAGCCTGTAACCGTCCTTCACGCCGGAGATTTCGGCTGTGCTGTCAAGCTTAAGAACGGAAAGTCCAGCACCACTCTCGCGGTTGCTAATTCAGGAATCAAATATGACAAGATAGCCTATCCCGCACCCAAGTACCGTTGTGCCATCAAGGCCAAGGTGCAGCAGGATGAGCAGAAGCTCGGAGACGCACTCAAGAAGATTGCCTCCGTCGATCCCACCGTGGTTGTCGAGTATTCCAAGGAACTCCGTCAGACCATACTCAGCGGAAATGGAGAGCAGCACATCAATATTGTGAAGTGGCTCATCAACAACGAGTACAAGCTTGAAGTCGAGATTTTTGCCCCGAAGGTGCCCTATCGCGAGACCATCACCAAGGTGGCTACGGCTCAGTATCGTCACAAGAAGCAGTCCGGAGGTGCCGGCCAGTTCGGTGAGGTTCACCTTCTCGTCTGCCCCGCCGAGGGAGAGCTCAACACCAAGTTCAAGATTGACGGCAAGGACACGCAGCTCAATGTCAAGACTCAGGACATCTCCGAGATGGAGTGGGGCGGCAAGCTCGAGTTCTACAACTGCGTTGTGGGCGGTGCCATCGATCTTGGCTTTATGCCTGCTATCCTCAAAGGTATCAAGGAGAAGATGAACGAAGGACCTCTCACCGGTTCGTATGCCCGTGACATCCGCGTGTTTGTCTATGACGGAAAGATGCATCCTGTCGATTCCAAGGAAATCGCCTTCATCATCGCTGGACGCAATGCCTTCAAGGAGGCCTTCCGCAACGCCGGCCCGAAGATTCTCGAGCCTATTTACAACGTTGAGGTTATGACTCCTTCAGAATATCAGGGTGCTGTGATGTCAGATCTTCAGAACCGCCGCGGAATGTTGGGTGATATGGGAGCTGACAAGGGCTTCGCCATACTCAAGGCACGAGTTCCCCTTGCAGAACTCTACCGTTATTCCACAACTCTGAGTTCTCTCACCGCTGGTTCAGCCACCTTCACGATGGAGTTCGCCGACTACCAGCCTGTGCCGGGAGACGTTCAGACCAAGCTTCTTGCCGAGTACGCAGCTCAGGAGCAGGACGAAGATTAAATCTTCATTCTTCATACAGAATAACATTGGGAGTGACAGAAGGCCAGTGGTCGGAAGTCACTCCCAATGTTGTTTAAGTGAAGAAAAAAAAGGTGACAACGTAAACAGATTCTGTTTTTGTTATGAAAAGATTATCATGTTTTATTATCGTTCTTGTCTTTTTTTCTGCTTTTACTGCTTTTTCCCTCTCAAATATCTCCTTTGCACAGGACGGCAAGGTGCCGGAACGCGTTACGGTTGCTTTGCCCGGAGGGAAAGCTCCTGAAGCTCCCGATGGACCATATGAAGCGACTTGGGAATCTCTCAAGGCCAACTACCGTGTCCCTGAGTGGTTCAAAGATGCAAAATTCGGCATTTTTATGCATTGGGGAGTTTACTCTGTTCCGGCTTCCGGCAGCGAATGGTATCCCAAGCATATGTACAACGGAATGGCAGAAGAACACAAAAGGAAATGGGGGCCTCAGAAAGAGTTCGGCTATAAGGATTTTATCCCTATGTTCAAGGCGGAGAAATTCAATCCTGATGAATGGGCTGAATTGTTTGTCGAAGCCGGGGCCAGATATGTCATTCCGACAGCAGAACATCACGATGGTTTTGCCTTATACGATTGCAGCTATTCCGAGTGGGACGCTACTGAGAAAGGTCCGCATCGCGACCTTATCGGAGACTTGGCAAAAGCGGTGAGGGCCAAGGGCTTGAAGTTCGGAGTCTCTAACCACAGGATTGAGAACTGGGATTTTATGTACCCGGAGAAAGCAAAGGAAAATGATTTGTATGACCCGGAATATGCCAGTCTCTACGGACCTCCCCAGAAGCCGGGAACAAATTCCGGAATGGGTCCTTCGCAAGGACAGACGGAAGGCCATCCGCAGAATGATGCTTTTCTGGAAGAATGGCTGGCCCGGGCGGAGGAGATTGTGGACAAATATCAACCGGATTTGTTTTATTTTGATAATGGGGTAAACTACCGAAGTCTCGATTCCTGGAAGTTGCGCTTCGCGAAATATTATTACAACAGCGCCGTGAAATGGGGCAAGGATGTTTCTCTGCAAACGAAAAGCGACGCATATCTCTTCGGAACAATCAGAGACTACGAACGTCAGTCCCGTGCACCGAAGAATTTCGATGAGACATACTGGCAGGTTGATGACCCAATAGGACATAAATTCGGTTATGTTGAAGGATTACAGCTTCAGTCAGCGTCAAACGTAATCAGAAGTCTTGTCCACAATATTGCCAGGAACGGGAATCTGTGCCTCAACATCTCACCCAAAGCCGACGGAACCATTCCGGAAGACCAGCAGGCTGTCCTGAAAGAAATCGGAGCCTGGCTGAAAGTCAACGGAGACGCAGTATATGGTACACGTGCCTGGAAGACCAGCAATGAAGGTGACAGATGGAACTTCACCTGCAAGGGAGACGATACTGTTTATGCTTTCTCTATGAAAAGGGAAGAGGATGAGGCGGAGATAGAATCCCTGGAGACAGAATCCTTGGGGAGTAAATTCGCAGGGAAGATAGAGAAAGTGGAATTGTTGGGCAAGGGTGAGCTGAGCTTCAATCAGACAGAAGACAAGCTCGTCATCAAGGTTCAGACTGACGGGACGCGCATACTTGCTTTCAAGATTACATTTGAACATCTCTGATGTAGTTTGGCGAGGCTGTCACGTACAAAATGGCCTGTTTTGTACGTGACAGCACAGTCATTTACTACAGATTGTTCATTCTATTGAGAAAAATTTGGAGATTTCCTTTTTTTT
>DCIN01000095.1 GCA_002315815.1 Bacteroidales bacterium UBA1725
AAGGTCTTACCGGGATGAAAGACAACAGCAAGTTTGGAGATTTCTGCTTTTATACTCATAACTTCTTAGTTAATAACTCAAGCTTTGCCAGGACTTGAGACATTTGGTAATTATATATTTATGATTGATGTTTTATTTTCCGTGATAGTTTTCAATCTCTTCAATCTCAATACCTTTTATCTCTATCCAAACGTATTTGCCATTTTCATCAACAGGGATGGGATCTTCGTGAGGAACAAATAATAATCTGTAAGGCCCATCAAGGGAAACAGCCCATTGACCTTTCCTGTTCGCAGATAATTCATGATAGTTGCCTGGGAGATTTCTTACATCCTCGAGAGTGTTTGCATCCATCAAGTCACCAATCCTTTGAAGATATTTTTCAGAACGAACTGGGCCAAGCTTTCTTACACTGTATGTCTCATCCTCCGCGTACTTTTGGAGTTGTTTGTTCTTATATGTTACTTCCATTTAACTTACAGATACTGTATATCAAATTCTGTGCAAAAATACAACAATTTTTGATTGACACAAAATGTTATCCAAAATCTTCCTATATAACTTTGTTGTCATTTGGAGAACCTATAATGTGCCTCAGATTTCGGACAGTGAGTTAAGTCAAAAATCAGCAATAACCTTACACCGAGATGGGAGAGATGCCTTGGAGGCTATGAAAGAATCGTTAACCAAGTGTGAGTTGGCGAATATGTAAGAGATATCCCCTTAGATATCCCCTGAGATGATCTCCAGATGGAAGAAGGAACTTGTGCGTCGCTTGGGGGCTTTACAACACGCTTGATGCGTCAAATGCCAGAGAAGTGCTCGACAGGGCTGTTGCCAGATACGGAGCATCGGAGATGATCAACTCCAATCTTGCGCATCAGATGCCCGGTGTCGTGACAATGTGTCACTCATAAAACATCTTGAACACAACGGACAGCGTACCCGTCCGAACGATTGCAGAAGTCCATGCTCACTCTATCTAAATTGTTGAAACCGAAGAACCATGCGTCATCAACACCTCTAACTGACGATGACCAATAGTAGCCGGCCTCACCGCGCATAATGGCATTGGGGCTGTCGTTGCCATCGCGATAACCGGCTGCAGGGAAAAACAAACCGCTGTCAGGGGCCGCTGTTGCGCTGTCGTAGAAACACTTTCCTAACACTCCATTTTTGTCTATCAGTCCAAATAAAGAAGGGCATCCGCGCAATGTGTCCAACTCTGCTTTTACAGGTACCCTCCAACCCGTGGGGCAAGGGTCATATCCGGACACTGAAACAGGATCACCGGTTCCTTCATTCAGATTCCACAACTTGTCAGGATCAGAACCGCCGTACCAATTACGGATCCACCACGACGGATCAAAATAGAAATCACCACAATAACCGGATCCATCCGGATGAGATGATTGTGGTGAATTAATCATCACCAGAAATTGATTCCCGTACGCTTTGTCAGGATAGTCGGGATCATCATATAAATGGAACTTATCATTATATCCCTGACCGTACTTGCGACCCCATTGGTACAACTTTCCGTAAGGATATCCGGGGGACTGCCCGCCGATGTCTTCAGTCACCGGCTCGTACCCGCAGTTCACCGGCGCCCACACGATGCCGCCAATCTCGACAGGGCTCTCATCTGTATTCGGATAACCGATGGGCGTTGAGTTAAATACAGTATTGCCGGCGATGGTCTCATCGTTTTCCGTCGGACAGAAATTGAAACCTGTACCGTTGATATGCTCGACGTATGCGGTGAATCCGTATGTCCCGGCGCGCACCACGACGAAGAAAGGAACAGGCTCATTCTTCCTGCCCGGTTCGATGCCGGTGCCACCGGATTCCGTACAATTGAGAACATACACGTTTCCCGGACTCTCATTTGTCTCCACGATGATGCTTGCCACAGGTGACAATCCGTAAACGCCGAGCCTCAATATCGCATATTGGGGTGTGAGGGTGAACGGTGCATTGATGGTACAGCCCGATGCAGTTGCAAGCATCATATCGTGAGGAATGGCATCAAGCACAGAGTAAACCTGATTCGAAAGAGACGGCACTGAGACAGGGTACTGAACGTCGAAGGTGTTGCCGCTTTCAGGCATCGTTCCCTCGAAGGTGGCAGATGCCTCACCGGAGCCGCTTTTGAGTGTGAATTCAGCGGCAGCACCTCCAACCGTTACGAGAATCTTGTCGCCGGACTTCCACTTGAAGTCATCGCCTTGGGCAGTCTTGCTTTGGGTTTCCGTGGTGGCATCGGATTCTTTGTCGATGCCGACCGAGAGAGTCACCTTCTGACCCTTCTTGAATGAGACATCATCCGGCAAGGCAGGATCGCCGCCAATGTCAGTTTTGTCGCATGCCGCAAGTGCTGCACACACAACTGCAAGAATCATAAATCTTTTCATATCTACACCTTTCGATAAAACAACAATAAACTATTCCTTCCGCATGCCATTTCCCGCTTTCTCTTTACCAGAGAAGCATATCTGACCGCTAATGTATTGACAATTAACCAAAAATCAAAGTTCTTCCGTTCATATTATTATTTACCCTTTATTTATGATTCAGGGCGCGGCCGCGGTAAACACGACACCGGGCACCTGATGCGCAAGCCCCTGGTGACAGCGACGATTGTTGTAGTAATCCATATACTTCGCGATTCCACGACGCAGTGCGCGAACGGTGGACATATTATAACTTTGACTGAATATCAGCTAATAAAATCTCATCTGCAGGAAGCCATTTTACCGCGTATAATGAATCCTTGCTCAACCAAGAGGCAGCTTCGTGCTCGTTTAGATGTAAAGCCTCCGATACAAGACTGCACCAGAAACAATGCATCGTGAGATGAAAGTTCGGATAATCCCATTCTACCGTTTGAATAAGATCGCCCACATTGATATCAGCGTCAAGTTCTTCCTTGATTTCACGTGAGAGAGCTTCTTGAGGCGTTTCTCCTTGTTCCATTTTCCCTCCTGGGAATTCCCACCAATCTTTGAATTCTCCGTATCCACGTTGGGTCGCAAAAACCTCGTTTCCCCGCTTGATAACAGCAGCTACTACTTCTATCCGCTTCATAATGATTTCTCTGTAATATATTCGTATAGATTTGGTTCGACAGGTGTATTCAGATGGTATCCGATTTCGACAGCGTGAATGTTATCGGTATCGGGCATAACAAATTCTTGAGTATGGCCATTATGCTTGATAGTGCCAACGAAGTAAAACTCCTTCGATGTCTGGTCATCTTTGAACGCATCATTCTTAATTGCATCTATCAACTTTCTTGAAGGCTTGAGCCCGGCACTCATTTTGTCAATTAAGTAAAGAGAAAAAAATAAGTT
>DCIN01000050.1:0-14442 GCA_002315815.1 Bacteroidales bacterium UBA1725
CAAATTTTCAGTTCGAAAATCTTTCATAGTATTTTCAATTAAACATTTCAAAACAGATTCTAATATTATGGCTAATTTATTGGACGAAATGACAGGACCCGTGAATGGACAGGGTCGTGACATCAATGTCATTGAACGACAGATTCCCGTCAAAGTTGGAATCGGTTCCAAGATCTTTCAGATTATGTTGTGGATTACGATTCCGATTCTTGTGTTGCTTTACACTCAAGTTTTCTCAACGAAGACTGACAGCACATCAAGAGTATGCATCATCGGCTGTCTGGCAGGAATTCTTCCCGGCGTGATTTTTCTGTTTATGAAAATATCAGCCAGAAACTATTTCCAGCAATTGGAGCAGAAAATTCAGGCGGAGGCTTCAAACATAGACAACTATCTCGAGCAACGTGTCCAGATTCTTCAGAACGTAGCAGGTCTTGTCGAAAAATCCATTGAATTGGACAAGGATGTAATGAAATCAGTGGCAGCATTGCGCAGTGGCGGTCCAGTGAACAACGAGAACAGAAATGAAGTCGCCCAGCAGGTGAGCAGTGCTTTCGGCAGACTATTCCCGCAAGTGGAAGCATATCCGGAATTGAAGGCACACGAAACCATCGCCGATGCGATGCAGCAGAACAATTATCTGCAACGGGAAATCACTGCAGCTCGTACCGTTTACAACAGCCGTGTCTCCCAGTGGAACACCAGCATTTTCTCCTGGCCGACCAAGATGATAGTAGCATCTGAGCAAGGCTACACTTCCAGAATTCCTTTTTCGGTATCCTCAGAAACCAAGGAGATGGCCAGGTCCAAATTCTTTTAGAAGACTGTTATGTATGAGGACGTTTACAGCCCGCTGCAGGAGTATCGGGATGTTTACCGTGGCAAGTTCAAGGAAATATCCGAAAGCACATTCGATGCCATTGTAAAAGAGGCCGGAATCGACATCGAAGCCAACCGGCAGACTTGCCGGAAGATTGACTCCAGCCAGAAGGAATTGTCCTCCGCAAGGAAGAAAAAGAGACGTATTATTACAGTATGTATCCTTTTGTGGACTGCAGCAATCGGTGCTTCGTTATATGCAGGATTCAACTTCAGGGAATTGTACAGGTATGATGCAGGTCTCTTGACAGGCATTGTTGCCGGTGTCATCCTTTCGCTGTTTCTGCTGTTTTTCGTCATTCACCCCCGGATACGGAAATTCCGTACTGAACAGAAAAGACTCAGTTCCATCATCAAAGAACTTACAGAAGAAGCGTTGGTACAGATGGCCCCCCTCAACAGATTATTTGACTGGGACATTCTGCCACGAATGATGACGAAAACAGTGCCGAAATTGGAGTTCGACCCGTTCTTCACCGAACAGCGTCTTGCCGACCTCAAGAATTCTTTCGGCTGGAACGAAGCCTTCAATCAGGAGAGATCGGTATTGTATTCCCATTCAGGCCAGATTAACGGCAATCCATTTGTGTTTTGCCGGACCAGGAAAATGGTAATGGGAAGCAAGACATATACCGGCACCAAAACCATATTCTGGACTACAGTGTCAAGAAATTCAGACGGCAGATACATAACCATACCTCATTCTCAGACACTGGTCGCATCCATCACAAAACCTTTCCCTGAATATAGAGAAACCACCCGCCTGTTCTACGCCAATGATGCCGCACCCGATCTGATTTTCACAAGGACACCAAACGGATTGGCGGGCAAGGAGCAATCCGTTTCATACAAGAGAACAAAACGGGCGCTCAAAAGAAAGGCTGAAGACTTCAGACATTCCGATTATGCGATGATGACAAATGAGGAATTTGAAGTTGCCTTCGACACTCGTGACCGCAACAACAACCAGCAGTTCGCCTTACTCTTCACCCCATTGGCACAGGAGAACATTCTGGCCCTGCTGAAAGACAAGGACAACGGTTATGGCGATGATTTCGAATTCGACAAGTTCAAGAAGATAAACACCGTCATTCCGGACCATCTCCAACAGATGGACTTCGAACTTGATCCGGACAAATACAGGGGATACGATTTCGACAAAGTCAGAGTCTTGTTCCTGAGCAGAAACGCAGAACTGTTCCGTGCGATATATTTCAGTATGGCTCCCCTGCTGTGCGTCCCTGTTTATCAGCAGCAACGGCCGGAAACCGGATTCTACAAAACGGAGGTCAAATCGCGCAGCTCATATTGGGAACACGAAGCTTTGGCAAATTTCTGGGGGCAGGACCATTTTCGCAGTCCTGATTGCGTGACTGACTGCATACTCAAAACAGAAGAGAAAACCAATGGAGACGGCACTTCCAATCTCGTCGTTTCTGCATACGGGTATCGGAAAGAAAGTCACGTGACCTATGTAGGGAAATTAGGCGGCGACGGTAAAATTCACAATGTGCCGGTACGTTGGGACGAATACCTTCCGGTCACAGGCAAAGGTCGAATCACAATGAAGGAGGATGATATTACTGAAAATTCTGCCGTCTCGCAGAATGAAAGGATAAGTCACATCGACAGAGTCCTCGGACAATCGGGAATGTCTCTATACCGAAAACATATTGCATCCAAAATCCTTCCCTGAACACCCGGCTGACACCTGTGTGAATTGCACAACAGCTTCCAAAGAGGTCAGGGGCGGTGTTTTTTCCGTCCTACGACAATAGTGACGGCAAGCAGAATCAAGACGATACCGACAGCTTCTCTGCCTGTCATACCTTCGCCGAAGAACAGGAGTCCGACAAAAACAGCAGTCACTGGTTCGAGAGCCCCCAGAATGGCAGTCGGAGTTGAGCCTATTGTATTAATAGCCAATTTGGTACATAGAAGAGAAATGGCAGTCGGAAACAAAGCCAATGCAAAAGCATCCAACCAGAGATACCATTTGGAGGGCAGGGTCAATGGTTCGTCTTTCACAAGAAGTGTTGAAATGAAAAGCAGAGAACCGAAACAAAGGACATAGAATGTGACAGTGAGCGAAGACATCGCGGCTATCTTTCCTTTCCCCACCAATACGAGATAAAATGCGTAGGAGAGAGCCGAGACAATCACCGATACTGTTCCGAAGAGACTTAGCGTATCTCCGTCGCCGGTATTGTACAGCAAAAGAATACCGGCAGTGGCAATCGACAGACAGAGTGCCGTGGAAAGAGTCAGTTTCTCCTTATAAACCAAAGCCATTATGACAGCAACGAATATCGGATACACGAACAGTATCGTAGAAGCAATGCCGGCTGCCATATAGTTATAGCTGATAAAAAGAAACAAAGAAGAGGCAGCCATCAGCAGGCCAAGGATGAAAAGTGAGGGTAGAGTGCGCTTCTTTACAGCAAAATCACTGTGACAAAATAACATCAGAAAAACCAGAATGACTATGGCGAAGCCGTACCGAAGAAGAAGCACCGACTCCGGATTCATCCCGTCGGCATAGAGAGGAAGGGTGAATGCAGGATTGAGGCCGTAACTGACTGCCGCGGCAGCACCAAACAGATACCCTTTGATTGAGTTGCCCGCAGTCGATGGCTTTCGTCCTGTATCCTTTACTATGTCATCGGGAATGTCATCGAGAATCCCATCAACAGCAGGCATCCATTCCAGAGAATGCAGACTGTCCTTTTCAAGCCAGGCGGAGTGACCGTTCCTATGCAAAAGAACATCTTCTGATGCAAGTTCGCACCAGAAACAGTGCAGGGTGAGATGAAACTCAGGACAATCACATTCAACCGTGCGTAGGAGTTCACCCACAACAATGTCAGCTTCAAACTTTTCCTTGATTTCACGAGTCAGGGTCTGCTGTGCAGACTCCCCTTTCGCAATCTCTCCTCCCGGAAATTCCCACAGATTCTTGAATTCGCCATTATCGCACCGGGTGGCAAAAACCATCGAACCTTTTCTGATAACGGCGGCAACAAGTTCTATCTGCTTCATCTGGATTCCAAGCATACTGCGACAATGGAACAAACATACAAATATAGCGATAAACTGTCTGGGTTGGAATCAATATGTAAAATGCTTGGAAGAAAGAAGACGATTATCTACCTTTGGACCAAGGTTGAAATAATGGAAAAAATATGGAATCTCACATCTCTTGATACGTTTTGTATGGGGATGGTAATCAAGGGAGCCTGGGTTTACAAAGAACTCCCGTCATTCAACAGACTGAATGAGTCTCTCAAGACCCTGTTGGCTTATTATCCGCAGCTTCTCGGGCGTTACCACGAAGACATCAAGGCAATCGTATGGGATGATGACAAGCTCGGCACTATCCACTTCGAACAAGTCGATTGCTCCGGTCATACAACAGCAGAAAATCCTTACACTCTTGTAGAAAAATACGACCTTAAAGGCTTCAAAAAAGGTGAAATCGAGTCATTCAGCGCGTCATTTCTCTCACTTGATGACGGAGCAGCAATAGTGATTCAATGCGCTCACGCCACTATGGACGGCTATAGCTTCTACACATTTGCGCAGCAGTGGGCGGCGCTGACGCGGGGCGAGACAATTACTCCTATGGTGGTGGATCAGTCTTTGATTCCTTCAAGGACGGCCCTCACCAAGGAAGAGACAATAGAGCGCACCGGACAACTCGGATGGACAAAAATAGGATTCGGGAAATTGTTCAAGATGCTGATAGGTCTTGGCGCAATGGAATCCATCAAACCGCTCGTGGCATTTGAACTGTCACTGGAAGAGATAGAAAGAATGAAATCCAAGACTGGAGCAAGTACGAATGCTGTTTTGAGCGAATTTGCCATAAAAAAAATGTTGGAGAAACTCCCGTCTCGGCACAGTTTCAAATTCATCGAGGTCGCCAACCTCAGAGGCAGGGTATGCAGAATGCCTGAAAACTTTATGGGGAACTTCTCCCAGCCCGTGGTTATTGGAGAGTTCGACAGAGATGCCGTTACTTCAGCCGATTTGACAGCGAGTGTGACTGAGGCTATGTCTCAGACAGATACAATCAGCGAGAACCTTCAACTCACTCTCTGCTCAAACCACTATGGCCTCCCTTGCCACTACTTCGACGCATCCGATATGAACAGCCGCAAGCCTGGTACTATGTACATAAACAATCAGCTCAAGTTCCGTGCAAACGAAACTGATTTCGGCACAGGACTTCCAATACGGGTTGAGCAGTCGGGACTCGCAGATATGATCAAGTTCTGGCAGCCCACAGCCGGTGGTCCTGTTCAAATCATTTATGCAGGCTTTGCCGCAAATATTATCAGTCGGAAGTAACAATTGTCCTGCAAGTGGGAAAAATACGCGGACTGGAATCCGTGGCACGGCTGCACCAAGATTAGTACCGGGTGCAAATACTGCTACGTTTACAGGCAGGACGAAATGTACGGAAGCCGTGTGTCAAGCAATATCGCCCGCAAGACTGCAGCTTTCAACCTACCTGTGCGCCGCGGACGCGACCACAACTGGAAAATAGAGTCCGGGAAGGTCGTATTCACTTGCTTCACCTCTGACTTCCTGCTGAAGGATGCCGACGAATGGAGAGTTGACTGTTGGAGGATGATGAAATACCGTCGCGACCTGTGGTTCTATTTCTTCACCAAGCGAATCGACCGCTTCTTGGAGTGCATCCCGGAGGATTGGGGAGATGGTTATGACAATGTACTGATAGGTTGTACAGTAGAAAATCAAGAGATGGCGGACTATCGCCTGCCAATCTTCAAGACCCTGCCAATCAAGCATAAAAGCATTATCGTATCACCGCTGATAGAAACGGTTGACTTATCCGAATACTTAGACGAGACAATAGAAGAAGTATCGGTTGGAGGAGAGTCCGGAGTGGAGGCGAGGCCTTGTGACTTTGATTGGATATTGAATATTCGAGAGCAATGCATCCAGCATAACATTCCGTTCCGATTTCACCAGACAGGAGCGAAACTGATAAAAAACGGCAGGTTGTACCGAATTCCTCGTCCATTCCAGCTGAGTCAGGCCCACAAAGCCAATATTGATTACAAAATTGACAAATATATGGTCCCTGAAAGCATCAAGTTCGAATGGGAGGACGATGTTTAGTAAGGGGAAAAAATAAGTTGGTAAAGATTGACGAGTATTATTGAGGATAGATTTTGCTCTGAAGAGGGAGCATAGCGAGCAATACAATTGATGAAATATGAGTAATATACTGTACGAAAAGATTCTGTCCAAGCGAGACCCGTCACAGGTTGAGAACTTGTCCAGGTTTTTCAAATGCGGCCCGGGCCAATATGGCGAAGGAGATCTGTTTCTCGGGGTAAAGGTCCCGGAAACCAGGAAAATTGTCAAGGAATGTTGGCAGATAGTCAGTCCCTGCGACCTTCAGGAGTGCATTTCCAGCGAATACCACGAAATGAGACTCGCCGCCCTTCTTTCTCTTGTCGAAGTGTTTCGTCATTCAAAGAAAGACAGGCAAAAACAGCAGGAATGCATAGAGTTTTACCTTTCCAGCACTCAATACATCAACAACTGGGATCTCGTTGACCTTTCCTGTTACCCACTGTTAGGACAATGGTTGCTCGACAAGGACAGGTCTCTTCTCTATGAACTGGCCCGCGACGGCAAGACAATCTGGGAACAACGAATCGGTATTGTAAGCACGATGCAGTTGATTCGCGCCGGAGAGGTGGATGACACATACGCAATAGCTGATATCTTCCTCGAAAAGCCGAAGCCACTTCACGACCTTCTCCAGAAAGCCGTCGGATGGTTGCTTCGCGAGGCAGGAAAGCGAGATGAGACTCAACTGAAGGAATGGCTTGAGCCTCGTGTTGCTTCAATGCCGAGGACTATGCTTCGATACGCAATAGAGAAATTCGATGAGAATCAGAGGCAGATGTTCCTTCGCTCCAGTCGAATACAGTAATCTTTAAGTATGAAAAAAATAATTCTTATTCTGACTGCGTTGTTTGCATTTGTCCAGAGCAGCATCGCCGACAATGTGTTTTCGATTTATCTGGAATCACCTGAACTTGTTGCAGGTGATACGATCACAGTTGAGCATCTGGATATGATTCTTTACAGAGTAATTTCGGTTTCAAGCTCGGTTGCCGTTGAAGACGGACACGTTCTGATCGAGGATACGGTTCCTGATTTTTCAAGACTTCGGCTGAGGTGTCTTGGCAAAACATCTGACGCACTGTTATTATATGTTGAACCCGGGCAACATCTCACCCTGAACGTTCCCAATCTTAAGTATATGGACGAATCGGTTCCCGAGGGTGGATTCTATGCAGACAAGATTGTTCACGACTATTTTCTTTTTGAGGCGGACAAGGCGAAAATTCACAATCAGGCTATGGCAGAACTATATTACTACGCGGGAACAGGTGATAGAGATTCTATTGAAATTGCTACTAACCGCGTAATTGAAATCCAGGAAGGAACGCGGGATGAACGGAGATACAAATTTTCATTCCTGTTTCGTAGAGACTGTCCGGTTGCCGCATATCTTTTTTCGCAAGAGTTCGGCGATATCAAAAGTAGAAGGTTGGAAAGGCATTGGAGAAGGCTCAGGCCTGAGGTAAAGCAGTCCGGTCCCGGGAAATGGTACGGACGTATAGTTGAAATCAGGAAGTCTCTGCGCAAGAGGTCTGTTGCTCCTGCTTTCAAACTGACGTGTACTGACGGCAGCACTGTCGGTCTGGAGAATCTTCGTGGCAAATATGTCCTTTTATACCATTGGGGGTATTGCGGATATGTAATGATGTCTTCGCCTGATCTGATAGCTCTTCACAATAAGTATAAGGAGAAGCTGGAAGTCATAGCATTGACCGATTCCGGAACATATTCAAATCTCATATCTCAAAACAATGAGAACCCGAATATGAAGCCTTTTCACAATCTGCTGGAACAGGACTGGAAGACAGTCTTGACCGACAAGGCCGGCAATGAACAGGTGGCAAGAGACTATCTTATGACATATACCCCTTGCGTTGTTCTGATTTCACCTGAAGGCAGGATTATAAAGCGGGGGTTCGCAGATGTTCTGAAAACTGCTGACAGGCGATTGAGGTAAGCAATTATCTGGTACACGCGGCGGTAATCCGAAACGATGAGTCTTGAGTGAAATCCGGATTCTTTCGCTCCTTTGCCGAGAGAACGGAATGTCTGCCGGGCGGAACCAAGCCTTTCTGATGTAGCGGATAATGTCTCCATTTCCTTAAATGTCTATATTACAGTTACGTCTCGTTTTAGCAGCACAAGCACGTCACCTTTTCTGAGTATGGTATTTCCGTTGGGAATTATCTTTTCATCTCCTCTCTGTATCATCACAAGGAGGTTGCCGTCTTTTTTGGGATATTCACTTACCCTACGACCGGCCCACTTGCTGTTTTCTGACAGGGGATGTTGAATCAGGTTAGCTGTGCTTTCGTCCTGGAACGATCGTGTGCACAGAACAATCTCGTCACCAACCTGCAGAATTGTGCTGCCTTTTGGAACGATACGTTCGTTGCCACGCACTACTAACACAATCAAGCAGTCCTGAGGCAACCCAAGATCCATAATCTGACGGTTGTTCTAGCTGCTTGTTTCCTTTATGCGTATCGCTCCAAATGACATCTCGGCACTTTCACTGAAGTCACTGAAGGTTGTCATTACATCTTCGCCCGTGTCAGTCATACCTGTGGCCTTCGCCACTGTGGGAATCAACGAGCCTTGAAATGCGATGGATACTAACACTATGCAGAACACTATGCTGAATATGTCGTTCTGCAATGTCACCCCGGATGTCAGGATAGTGATTGCGAATACTATCGATGCAGCTCCGCGAAGTCCTACGAATGAAATCAGCCCAAGTTGCTTGAAAGGATATTTTTTAAAATGCAACAAAACGCCGCAAACCGCCAGCGGCCGGGCGACAACAGTGAGAAATACGAATATTATCAGTGCAGGCAGGAGCGAGTGAAGCAGGTGCGATGGTATCGCCAGCATTCCAAGCAGGAAGAAGATAACTATCTGCATCAGGCTGGTGATGGCATCGAATAACGAAACCAAGGACTTCCGCTCAGGGAATTCGGTGTTCCCCAAGACAATGCCCACTATATAGGCGCTCAAATACCCGTTGCCCCCAATGAAGTCCGGAAGCGCGTAAGACACAAGCGCAATTGCAATGATTAGCAGCAGGTCGAATCCATTGCTCTGGAAACTGATTCTTTTCAGGAGAAAAACGGCGCCGGTTGATAGTACCAATCCACTTGCAGCACCGAAGACAATCTGTGAGAATATCTGCCATACTATGCCTCCGGCTGTAATGCCGCCACTGAAAAGCGACAGCATTACAACCGTAAGCATATATGACATAGGGTCATTGGAACCGCTCTCCACTTCAAGAAGCGGGGCGCTGTTGTTCTTTAGACCCAGCTTGCGGGAACGTAAAATGGAAAATACCGTAGCCGCATCCGTAGAACTTATCACTGCACCCATCAAAAAACTCTCAAGCCACGCCCATCTCAACGCAAAATGGCAGAACAGGCCGACAAAGGCAGCAGTAAGTGCCACTCCCACTGTTGCGAGAAAACCTGCTTCCACTGCAATCGGTCTGGCGGATTTCCATCTCGTCCCAAAGCCTCCATAGAACATTATAAAGATGAGCGCTATGGTGCTTATGTCTCCAACTATCCAACCCCTTTGGGATGCGAATTCGTCATATTGGCTGCCGCACAGAAGACCGAGCATCAAGAAGAAGAGCAGGACCGGTATTCCGACCTTTCCAGAGAATTTGTTGAAAAATACGCAGGTGACGATAATCGCCGAGAATATCAATAGGTACAGTGCCATATATTTATAACAGTGATATCAGTTTGTCTGCCTTATCACCTTTGAGTTCGATGATTCCGGTTGCCGGTTCATAGGTGTAGTTGCAAAAATCATACAGTTGAGCATAAGCAACATTTTCGGCATTGTTGAAATATACGTCGAGTCTGAGGCTGCCACCTTCGTTTCCTTTTTTTATCGTCGGTGAATTATTCTTTCCTTCAAGGAAATCAATGATTGAAGTTCTGCAGGCTTTGCATATGTCCTCTGATTTTCTTGTCAGGAGGATACCCTTGCCGTCTTTCTTGTATCCTCCCTTATAGACAAGATACAAGAACAGGCCGCAGATTGCTATGCTGATGCCCAGCCCCATATTGACGAAGAACAGGCCGATTCCGGCAAGCAGAACTATTGTTGATATGATGAGATCCTTTCCGGTATGGACCTTTTTGAAATTGTATTCCATTGTAATGAGGTTTTATGGATTGATGTCTGTTATTGGTGTTTGAGTATTGCTTCGAGCTTGTCACTGTCGATTTCTGTCAGTTCACATTGAGCGGAGTAGATTCCGGTGGTATAGTCGAACAACTGTACGAATTGCCTTGAGCCGTTTTTGAGATAATAATGCTCAAGCAGAAGTCCTCCTCTCTTGAAAGGATTGATGTTGAGCGTTTTTGATTTGCCTTCAATGAATGCGGCAATGTCAGACTTGCACTCCTGAGGAAGAAGATAGTCTTTATGCGAGAACGTCTCCTTCTGCCCGGGAATTCTGTACCCCGTCTTCAAAAATGGAAATATGCACAGTCCTGTCAATAAGGTGCATACTCCAAGTCCGAGTGCGGACGGGATGAGAAGCAAGATCAGTATTCCGATAATGATGATTCCTCCGGATATAGCTATGTCCGAAATCTTATATACGTGTTTTGCTTTTATTGTATACATATTTATGTTTCTTGTCATTTTTATAGTTTCAGAAAAAGATTGTAGTAATAAGCCGCATCCACGAGACTCATTCCTTGGAATGAAAGTGGCGTGATGACGGCCGAGTATATTTCCCAGAGCGAGCTGATCCTTGTGCTTTGCTGCCGCCACGATAGATGTTGCAAGTTCAGGGAAAGAAGTCCCTTCAGCAAGGATGGTTATTGCAATGAACTTGTCGCTGACTCCGGCCTTGCGCGCAATGAATGATTGTCATTACTGATTCTCTGTTAGTTGATACTTATTTGTTTAGCAATGGTAGAAAAATAAAAAAGGCTAAATCAGCATCTGACAGAGAGAATGAATATATCTGTTTGTGGAATGTATCCCGGACGAAAATTGTTTTAATTCAGTCTGGAATGTGCAATAATTGTGTCTGTCGATTACTTTTCCGGCCTTGATGACACGGAACGGAGCTTTGCCGGAAGATTGAATCCTGCGGCCGGAGTTTGTAGATCTTACGGAAGGAGTGATACTGCTGTTTTCCCCGGAGTACACCGCCGTGCGTGAAGGGAGTATGCAGAATGTCTTGCAATCATAGTCCCGTGTGCTTGTATCTCGATTATCTGATGCGACAACCGTACACTGGGAAATGTCGCGAACTTTCTCATCAGCAGGCAAACTGCCGCCGAAATAACTGGACAAAATAAGGCCGATTATGATGAGAAAGTGTTTCATTCCATTCATTTGAGCAAAAATACGAAATAATACTTGACTCAGAACAGTGTCAACTAAACGTTCATCTTCTACGGCACCAGTGTCACAGGTAGCGATGATTCCCGATCAGCCGCAGGATGTGAATGTCAATGTTGGTCTTCCTATCCCTGTATGGTTTGCATATACAACTTGTGCTGTACTCATTATTGCGGGTTTGTTCTCAATCATTTTCCCAATACTTGTGAAGTTCGTCCTGTAATATGGCAAGAAACAAGAAAGAATCTTTCTTTTGGACAAGCTATTCGGATTTGATGACCAGTTTGTTCTTTGTTATGCTGACACTATTTGTGTTGGCTATTGCCTTGCTACATAGGGAAGTGGTCCAGATCGGTAAGGAGAGGGATGATACTCAGGTTGAACTTGACAAGATTAATGAGATTCGTGATGCAATCCAGAGTATTGACACACGCTATTTCTCTTACGACCCTGTATATAAAAAGCATATCCTCAAAACAAAAGTCAAGTTCAGGACTGGTAGTCATAACATTAATGACCTTGACCAGGCGACAAAAGATGAGTTGCTGGCTGTCAGAGATGCAATCAAGAAATTCCTTGATGAACTGATTGCAAAAGACGGAACTGCATCATATCTGCTGGTTATAGAAGGTCAGGCATCAAAGGATAACTATTCTTTGAATAACCAGCTCAGCTATGACCGTGCACTTTCTCTTTTCAAATTTTGGTTCCCTGACCAAAAAGAGACCACATTACAGTTCTACAACCTTCCTTGTGAGGTAGTTATTGCTGGAGCTGGTTGTATGGACGGAAAGCCTAAAGCTGACAGGAATCAAGATAATCAACGTTTCTTGATACAAATCATGCCGAAACCTGGTATCATTGATGAATAGGTTGATTTCTATAGTAATAGTTGCACTTTTGTCATGCTTATGTATCCCTGCGAGACCAACGGGGAACAGACCTGCGCCAAAAGCAGCCGCTCCTGCTGCGTCAACCAAATCAGCATCGCAAACGCCTACCGGTGTAAGCGGTCTTGAAATCCCCGCATCCAATAATGACCAGGAAATCATCAAGCATCATTGATATACCTCTTGCTTCAATACTACGTTTTCCGGTCGATACCCGTTCAGTGATTCCGGTGATACCCGTTCACTCTGGGTGTGAGATTTTCGATATTCGATTACAAAGTTAATATGTAAGCGTCTCCAGAGTTACGTATTGATGCCCCGGTAACTCCATCCTACATTTGCAGTATTCAAAGATCAGTATATGCTACAATATGTAGCAAAATTCACAATAGTATGGAATGAGGAACTTCACGAAGCCATCAAAAAGAATAGATAAGTTTTATAAATAAGCTCAATCTATCATAAAATAAATAAATTCTATTATCTTTGTATATGTTATTATTATTTGCAACATATGGCAAAGTCAACAATGGGAACTAAACTGCCTCGAAAGCTTGAGGAGAAAATGCAAGTGGTAGGTGAGCAGATCAAACTGGCTCGCCTGCGAAGAAACCTGAGTGTTGCTCAAGTTGCGGAGCGTGCTACATGTTCTCCACTGACAGTAGCAAGGATTGAAAAAGGTACTTCAACTGTTGCCATCGGTATTTATTTGCGAGTTCTCTATGCCCTGCAGCTTGAGGACGACATTCTGTTCCTTGCTCAGAAAGATGAGTTGGGACGCCAGTTGCAGGATATTGCATTGACTGGCAGACAGAGAGCATCTAAAAAGATGTAAGTAATGAGAAAGCTTTTTGTTTATGCCGATTTCAAAGCGTCCCGTAAAGAGACTGTCTTCATATGACTCATAACGGGTATAGATGACTTCAGTAGAATGGGAGGATTCCGTTTCAAGGAAACTCCTGACGGACCTTTCATTTGTACCGAAAACAGTCTTTCCATTCCTCCAATTACGGGCATCCGTGAACTTGCCGTAGCCAGTGAGGAGATTGAACGAAGCGAAGAAGCGAACATTTTGCCGGAGAAGATGTGGATTCAGCAACTTGTCCACCCAGGAACATCTCTTGGTGGTACTCGTCCAAAGGCGGGGGTTGTGGATGAGAACAAAGTGCTTTATGTGGCCAAATTTCCATCAAGAAAGGATGATTATGATGTGGCATTGTGGGAGCAATTATGTCACTTACTGGCTAAAGGAGCTGGTGTCAATGCCGCAGATACATCTGTTTTGAAATCAGGCAACAAATATCATACTCTTCTTTCCAGACGTTTTGACCGAACTACAGATGGCAAGCACATTCATTTTGCATCAGCTATGACCTTGCTCGGTCTTACTGATGGCTGTGATGCAGATACCGGAAACGGTTATTTGGACATTGTCGATTTCATCATTCGAGGATGTTGTGATGTTGAAAAGAACCTAAAGGAACTCTACCGCAGAGTGGCCTTCAACATTTGTGTAGACAACAGTGACGACCATTTCCGCAATCACGGTTTTCTGCTTACTCCACGTGGCTGGACATTATCACCGGCATATGATATGAATCCAACAGCCAATGACTATCAGAGTATCCTTATTTCTCCATCATCATGCAAGGCTGACATCCAGATTCTGTTGGACGCATCGGAGGATTATTTGATTCGTCGGACAGATGCGGAGGCTATCGTTGCCGAAGTAACGAAAGGAGTTTCCCAATGGCGGACTCTTGCCACAATACTTGGCATTCAAAAACGTGAACTTGCCTTGTTTGAAAATAAGTTGGACAAGTATGCCAAATGATTTTTCTTTCGGGGCAAGTGCCATTTCCCGATGCATGGACCAATAATTAATTGAGTACCAGTGTTTTAACACTTTCCAGAAAGTAGATCTTTGAAACCACCAAAAATCACTTCCGGGTGTATCCGGCCAAAGGGCTTTTTCGGCCGTTATCAGTATTGCAAAGTTACGACTAATTCAGTTGTAACTTTGATGCAATTATTACTCTATTTCAAGTCTCTTTGCCAATAGAGCCTTGTAGCTCTGCTTGGTTGGTTCGTCAAGGAATGACGAGTCGATAAAACTGCAAAACTCCGGATAAAGTTT
>DCIN01000050.1:14487-14699 GCA_002315815.1 Bacteroidales bacterium UBA1725
CAGGTCTCGAATGCCTTCTCAAAATCAGAATCTTTTATTTTCTTCTTCCTTCCGTTCAGCGTCAGTGCCAGTTCCTCATCATCAGCAGGATTAGCAATGGCAACATTAAGCATATCGTATGCCGGGGCCAGGCGAACGTCGCCACTTGGCTGATATAGCGAGAAGTTCTTGAGATGCATGTCATTGTTCCCGGTCAGCCATGAGAAATATAC
>DCIN01000054.1 GCA_002315815.1 Bacteroidales bacterium UBA1725
TTATCTGAATGTCGCGCACCATCTCCTCCTCGCTCATGAGGTAGCCTCCGGTACTGCTGATTTCGTGGCGGTCGGTACCCTTGATGAGAACCGGCTGTCCGTTCACCAGCAGCTGGGCATTCTTTATCTCTACGCTTCTGAAACCTACCGGGACAGTCACGGTCTCACCGGCGGCCGCTGCCTCGAGGGAATACATATTCGGGGTCTCGGCACTCCACTTGAGGGGATTCTTCACCTTTATCACTGCTGTCATCTGCTTTTGGCCGCACTCTTCGCAGGTCCGGAAGGATGCCTTTACACCGGATACCACCGGACGACCTTCGTCGTCCTTGAGTGTGAAGGTCACATCGTCGATGCCTCCGGTCACAAGACCGCGGATATTCAGTTCTGCATTACGGTAGGAGGCATCCAGTACCGGAGTGGCTTCCACTGTAAGTACCCTTTCGGCGGGACGGACATAGAGATAGTTCTCGCGGACTACTCCCGAAAGTCTCCAGAAGTCCTGGTCCTCCAGATATGTCCCGTCGCACCATCTTCTTACCTGGAAGGCGAAGAGGTTACTGCCCGGCTTTACGAAAGGGGTCAGGTCGAATTCGGCTTCCAGCTTGCTGTCTTCGCTGTATCCTACATATTTGCCGTTCACATAGAGTTCGATGCAGGAAGTTACGGAGCCGAAATGAACGAATACCTTCTTCGAATCGGAGATCCATTCTGCCGGGATATCAAGTGTCCTGCGGTAGGTGCCGACATGGTTACGGTAGTCGGGGATTACCGGAGGGTTATTCTCGAAATGGGTGCTCCACGGGTAATCGGCGTTCACATACATGGGGTCACCGTATCCGTTGAGTTCCCAGACGCCGGGGATGGGCATCACACCCCACTTCGAATCATCACAATCCGAAGTGAAATAGCCCGTCGCAGCGTCTGTCGCATTTTCGGCGAAATGGAATTTCCAGATGCCGTCCAGAGGCAGAGTCTGTATGTCGGAACACTGCATGGTGGCATGCATCGGTTCTCTGTTTACCTGATTTACTGAAGGATCGGCCCAGGGCGCCTTGGTCTGCGAAACCACAGTCAGACTGAGCGACAATGCCGCTGCGACCAGAGTTCCGCATCTGAGAATATTATGCTTCATAAGTATTAGTGTTATGTGTTTCGGAAAATTTTTTACGAATATATGGAATAATTACGATTTTTTTATACTTTTGCACTCCCAAACCGCGTTTAGCCCGAATGGCGAAATTGGTAGACGCGCTAGTTTCAGGGACTAGTGGAAGCAATTCTGTGCAGGTTCGAGTCCTGTTTCGGGCACGAAAATAGAGGTGGATGAGATTTCATCCACCTCTATTTTCGTTTTTTACGGTATAATGGACATTTTTAGTTGGTGAAACTCTAGGTATAATGGACATTTTCAGTTGGTGAAACACCCGTTAACTGTCTGTTAATTTATGACTTATAGAATTCTCAAACGGGGGAGTTTTGTCTGAATTTTCAGGTCGCCACGAAACCTTTATACCTTTATAGTCGTTTAATCGGTGTAAAACAAAAACAAATTCTGATATGTATGAAATTTCTAATGCATTGACCCTGATTGCAATTTTTGCCGTTATGCCTTCCATTGTCGTCTGGATCTGTTTGAAGGCACGAAACCAAAAGTATGACAGGCAGATTGAATTTGCCACTAGAGTTTTGGAAAAGGATCCGTCATTGAATCTTGAGGATTTCTTCGCGAAACTCTCTCCGGCCAAGAGGACATATGCCCAGAAGAGCGTATCGCTTGTCAGGAGTTCCTGCATTCTTCTCTTTCTTGGATTGGCCGCGACAGCACTTGCCATTGTTTTCAATTCAGAAGATATCAAAGAAGGATTTGTTGCCTTCGGGATAGCTGCTTGCTTTCTCCTTGCGGTAGGGCTTGCCTTCTTTGTTTCATTCTTATATGCACAGAAACTCGTCCGCAAGGGCCTTCTGAAGTAATCTGGCATATTGAAAACAGAACGCTTCATTGAACTTGTCAAGAGCAATCAGGAACCGTTGAGACGGTTTCTGATTACTTTGTGTTGTGGAAACCGTGAGGAGGCGGAGGATATAGCCCAGGATACTCTTGTAAAGGCATATCTGAGTTCTCCGTCTTTTGAAGAGAGATACAAGTTCTCCACATGGCTCTTCAAAATCGCATATAACACTTTTCTGGACAGAGGGAAGCGAGCTGGCTCAAAAATGCATTTCTGCGTTATCGGGGAGAACGGATGGATACCGGAGGTTTCAGTAGAGGAAGATAACTTCAAGTATCAAGGCCTGTATAAAGCTTTGGAGAAGATATCTGAACGTGAGCGCACTGCGATTCTGCTCCATTACATAGGAGGATACTCCGTTAAGGAGGCCGCCGAAATCATGAGTTGCTCCTCGGGAGCCTTGAAACTGCTTCTCATGCGAGGCCGAAATAAACTGAAAGAAATATTGGATTTGGAATGAAAATGACACCTGAAGAATTGTTCGACTCCTTCAAGCCTGACCTTGGAGACGGGGATCGCTATGTTGAAGAGTTGTCAAAGAAACTCCGTTCATATGAAATGCTTCACAAGATATGTGAAGAGAATGCCCGCAAGTCAAAAACTGCTTTGCTTGCAGCAGTCCTCGTCGGATTGCTGCTTGGAGGATTCATAATGGCCGTGGTGTTGCTGAGCCCCACATCAGTCATGGATTTCCACTTCAAACTTGGCGTCCGTGTCCTGCACTTCTCTATCCGTTATGCCACTATTGCTTTGTTATTGCCCGCCGCAGTTCCTGTCTGCCTTTTCATTTCGCTTTTACTGAGAGAACAGAATTGATTGAATTTATTCGTTTTTTACTACACGCTTCTTGCCGATTTTACTGCATTTGTCCTTTCCGATTACACCCCGTCTGACAAGACCCCTCAAAAATAAGTAAGTTCTGACGGTCCTCCCTGCAGGTCCTCCGGAGACC
>DCIN01000071.1:0-284 GCA_002315815.1 Bacteroidales bacterium UBA1725
CACTCCATGAGAAGGCATCTGTCATAATCACTACGAACAAGGCTCCGACCGAATGGGTGGAATGGCGGGTAACATCCGCCACCACCGTTATTACCAAGACAAATCATGAAACCGAATGCAGGAAGCAAAGGGGCTCCGCCCCTTGAACCCCGGGGTTTTAAGGCATACGACACCTCCAGTATATCAAAAGGCCAGAGGCAACCCAATGCCAATGGCCCAATCAGTGACATACTGTCGATGTCATACGGCCTATTCCTCAGAGGTCGCACCCCTGCGTTGCCTCT
>DCIN01000071.1:344-821 GCA_002315815.1 Bacteroidales bacterium UBA1725
CAGTTCAACTGCTGATTGGAATGATATGGAATACAATAATCCAAGACCTGATGGATGGGTATCGGAATCAAGGTGGGGAGAATAAACTTCCGAAATCGGCATCAGCCGTCCCATCACACTTCCGATAAACGGGGAATCTCTTTTTTTCGAAATTGGGGAAATATTATTTGCTATTTACATATATGCCTGATATTCTGTATGTTCTCGGAAATTATGTGCTGCATTTGCATATATGAAAAGGGTTTGGCCGATATTGTTTTGGATTGTGGCAATCGCATTAGTTGTCGCAATTGTATCGAGTCTCGGATATCATATCGGAGAAGCAGTGTTCATCAGCACCCTTTTCGCTCCCTGCTGTCTTTTCGTCAGTTACTATTTCAGCCGGTACAAGCCTAAGCAGGGCAGGGATTACTTTGTGACGACAGCTTTTGTCATTATCGGTGTAATCATCTTTGAAGTGTTCCTGTTCATAATTGC
>DCIN01000071.1:990-5237 GCA_002315815.1 Bacteroidales bacterium UBA1725
CAAAGGATGGCCATACCTATCGCAACAAGACTCCGATATCCCAATGGGAAGCCATTTTGGATGATGGATTTGTCCGCATCCATAGGTCATATCTCGTAAACAGGTCTCTCATCACTTCCGTGGATGTTGATACTGCTTACATCGGAGAGATTGAACTTCCTATCTCAAGGAAGTATAAATCAATGGTGATATCATAACTCATAACGAGAAGAAGTGGTCGTGGAGCCCGAAGCAGTCTTTCACGGCTGGCGGTCAGACAGACGGGAATGTCTGCCGGGCGTAGCTCAATAGAGTGGAAGTCCCGAAGGCGCGAAGTNNAGTGCCGCAGGGGCTGGAACCAAGCCTTTCTGACGGAGCTTTTGCGGAGGAAGAAGGGCTTGACCGCTTTTGTGTTGATTGGCATAATAAGGAGAAATGGTATATTTTTTGATAAATTTGCTGCAAGTATATGAAGCGCTCCATTTTATTTCTCGTTTTATTAACTTTCACAATCTTGTCGCATGCCCAGATTACAATTAATCTGGGACAGATTCAATCAGCCCAAAACGTTGAACTGAAATGCTTGATTCAAGATTCAAAAACAGGTGATGCCCTCCCATATACGACTGTATATCTTATTCCTCAGGGAGATACAACCATTACTCATTTTGCTTTGTCCGATGAAAAAGGGGCAGTCAAAATTGAAGATATTATTCCCGGAAAATACGTGTTCAATGTGGAGTTGATAGGGTACAAGCCATATAGGAAAGTTTATGACTTTTATGGTTTCCAGAAAAACCTCGGAGCGATTCGACTCGAGGAAAACCCGGAATATATCGATGCGGCAACAATAACTGCGTTGGGCAATCCTGTAACAATAAAGAAAGATACCATCGAGTATAACGCGACTGCTTTTCATGTCGGTGAAAATGCTATGCTTGAAGACCTCCTCAAAAAGATGCCGGGTATGGAAGTGGCTTCTGACGGAACTGTCACTGTCAATGGAGAGAAGGTGGACAAAATCACTGTCGGGGGAAAAACATTCTTTTTCAGTGACCCGGCTATGGCGGTCAAGAATCTTCCTGCCAAGATTGTAGAGAAGATAAAGGTCATTGACAAGAAAAAAGAGGAAGCGGAGTTTACCGGAATAGCTACCAAGGATGACAAGGAGAAGGTGATGGATGTCCAGCTCAAAGAGGAGTATAAGAAAGGATGGTTCGGCAATGCTTCGCTCTCCGGCGGTTCTACAATTGTTCCTGATGATGCCAAGGAACTTACCGGTCAGCCAGGAGCGTTATTCAATGGAAATGTTCTTGCTGCCGGATATAACGAAACGGACCAATTGACCATTCTTGGAAATGGAAAGAACGTTGTTGATCCGGAGGAAGGGTATATCGTCATAAGTGATTTCAATACGGATGGAACAGATGAACTTGCTTCAAAACAAGGGCTTGAAACCACAGCACAGGCTGGAGCAAATTATAATACAGCACGAATCAAAGGCTTCGATTCCAATGTCAGCATAAATTATAATTTCAATCGCAAGGATATTCGTGAGAAGTCGACGCGCACAACCTTACAACAATCGACATCTGATATTGTCACCGACGGCGAATATGCCGGAAAAGGAGACAATCATCGTATCAACACGGCAATAGAACTCAATAAAACAGATGACAGTAAGTATTTGCTGATGGTTCGTCCATCGTTTTCCTATACGTCGCAAGACAGGGAAATTTCAAATTCATCATCAACGGCTTCCGGTGTTGAGCAAAAGAACAACAGCACATCCATAAACGGCTCACACAACAATCTTTTCATAACCAGAACAGACTTCAAGTTAGGTGTCAAGGACCTTGGAAAAGAGAGACGGAGCCTCACTTTAAGCGGAAGTTACAATTATCGCGGCATTGTGGGAAACAGTTCTGAAATGTCTGTGGTTGAGTATTCAACCTATACTGACAAACGACATCTGAATTACGACAAGAAAGAGAACAGACATGCTGCTGAAGGTGTATTTACTTATGTGGAGCCTATTGGAGATAAATGGAGTTTACAGGGACGTCTCACCGGATGCTATATCGGCTCCAAAATGACGAAGGATGCGTTTAACGGAGATGACGGCAGCGTAAACGATTATTATAGCGCTGTATCAAACAATGACGATTGGCTTGTCCGGGAGAGGCTTTTGGCACAATGGAAAAACGACAACATCACGGCCCTGTTTGGAGTTCAGCTCGATCAGGAACAAAATGTTACATTCTCCAGAGCGCTTGGCAACGAGAGCGTTGTAGGAAAGAACCAATGGATTTTCAATTGGGCTCCATATACTGAAATTGAATGGAGCAAGGATAATAACACCATCTATTTTGATTATGGTGGCAGTTCAAATACTCCTTATGGATCACAAATTATCCCGACATTAGACATCAACAATCCAGTACAAGTTACTGCCGGCAACATTTATCTGCGTCCTTCTTTTTCTCATTATTCATATCTCACTTTCCGGCATAATAACCCGTCCAAGTATTCATTCCTGAATTTGTCACTGGATGGTCGCGCTTATTCAAACGAGATTGTCTATGCCAGTTGGTTTGATGCCGATGGCAACAGATACGCCATTCCGGTAAATTCTCAGAAACCAAGTCTGTCGACTCGTCTCAACTGCAGTTTCGAAATTCCGCTTGACCAGAAGAAACATTTTATGTTCTCACTGTATGCAGATGTGCAGTATTCCTTCAATACGAGTTATCAGGCAAAGACTCAGCTTCGCGGACTCGACAAGGAAATTTTCAACTATGATGAAATGATGTCCTGGTTCTGGGGAAATGAAGAGGGTAATCTGTTTTACAGCGGGATGAGTGGATTTGCGCAAAGTAATACAAACACATTGACTTACCGTATCCACCCATCGCTGGAATATAAGTTGGATAATTTCTCAACCCAACTCAGCGCGGGTGCAAAGAACCGCATAACCAAATACAGTCTTAATCCGACTGCCAATGTAAATTCCTGGGACTTTGAGATTGATGCAAATGTATTATATTCAGCACCTGAAGGGTGGGAATTTGAAACATCCGCTTCTTACAATTTCTATCGTGGCTATTCGACTGGATATGGAGATCCCGAGTTTATTTGGAATGCAGGAATAAGCAAGCAGATAAAAGCTGTCACGCTCAGTTTGAAGGTCAATGATATTCTGAATCAAAGGAAGTCACTAAACAGGACAGCCACCGAATCCTATGTCCAAGACGTTTATCATAATGTCATAGGCCGGTACATTCTTTTCGGAATCACATTCAATTTCGGCAAGATGAATGCGAAGAACAATTCCAGAGCTCAAGAGGCGATGTGGAATATGATGTTCTAATTTGCCTGATTATTCAACGTGCAGTATAGTAATCTCATCCACACCGGCACGGCTTTCCAGATGCCTCACCTCGAAGACCAGGTTATCAATCGCTATCTGAAGGAGATTTGCAAGGATGCCGGAATTGACGATATGGTTGAGATTGAAGTCACGAACGGAGGGACGCCGAAAAAGGTTTGGAAACCGAAATATGAACTGGTGCATACCCATACTGCCAGACGAACGGGGGCTACTCTGATGTATCTTTCCGGAATGGATATTTACGACATAATGAAGATCACCGGCCATACTTCACCGGCGATGCTCCGCAAATACATCAAGGCTGAGCAGCTGAAGGTGGTTGAGAAGATTTGCGTTCATAGTAGTCCTTGTATTCGCCTTTCTTCATATGTGTGGCCGCACATACAGCGCTCATATGCAGCAGAGCTTTCATTGTCTGGTTGGCCCTTTTGGAAGTCTTAGCTTTCGATCGGACGGAAGATTCTGAGTCGTACTTGTATGGAGTGAGGCCGGCAAAGCTGCAGAACTGTCTGTCATTCTGAAAACGGGTGAACCCTCCAGTGATGGCTATTATGTTGATTGCAATCCTCTCTCCGATGCCATCGATGCTTACAAGAAGTTCCTTCTGTCGATTCAAAACAGGATCTGCAGTGATGAGCGAGTCAATTTCCTCGTCAATGGCAAGAATCTGCTTTTCAATGGCATTGATAACATCTTTCCAGCGTCTGCTCTCGTAAAGAAGTGGGTGGAGCAGATTCCGGAAGCTGAGTCTCCTACCGGAAAGAAGGATGTCATCTGTTCGAAGGAGATTCTGTATATTGACCTGGTGCAGGAGAGGACGAATGCGAGGGTGACAGTACCGGTGAACTCTGTGTTGAAGACGATTTTCGAGAGGTAT
>DCIN01000071.1:5386-5756 GCA_002315815.1 Bacteroidales bacterium UBA1725
GCAAGGAGGTGAAGACTACCAAGGAAAAGTTTGAGCTTGTCACGTCTCATACGGCCAGACGTACCGGAGCGACGTTGATGTACCTGTCCGGGATGGATGTCTATGATATCATCAAGATAACCGGTCACGCTTCGCCGGCAATCCTCAAGAAGTATATCAGGGCTGATGAGCTGACTGTCCTGCAGAAGATCACCGATAATTACAGCTATTTTGATTAGATTTGCTTAAACGGAACAATTATTATGGAGACAAAAGATATAGCTGCAGTCAAGACTGACGCATTGTTTGAGAGGATTTCGGCTTTGATTGAGGAGTCGAGGAAGAAGGTTGCCACTGCTGTAAATATTGCCGAGGTGTATACCAAGTATGA
>DCIN01000066.1:0-12165 GCA_002315815.1 Bacteroidales bacterium UBA1725
CCGGCATATTTACCGGTCTGAGCAAAGTCTCCACATAGGATTTCCACCTTCTGAAGTAGTTCAGAATCCGCTCTCAAAGTTGCTTTATCGCATATTCTTGGGTTTGAGTATTTACCGTGAGGCACATTGAACTCTCCCTTTGAATTCACTCGATACAAGCCATTGAAACAAGTCCTGTTCAAGAAAATGAAAAGAGCCGCAGTCTGAATGTCGGTGGTATTCTTTGCGTTGAACAATGAACGTTGTGCAAGAAAATACTCTTTGCGTTCATCGGTAGAGAGGGGCAGATATTCTGTCTGCATCCTATCCAATTCGGATATCAATGCATCTACATTGTTCTTGATTACACGGTAGGTACAAATAAGTTCGGCATTGATATCGTTGATAACAGCCTTTGAAATGTTCGGATATTCCTGAAGAATCCAGAACAAAACTGCGCCCCCACCCACAAATGGTTCAATGTATGTCATATTCTCACGCTTGTTCAGGTCCTTGGGTAATGATTTCTTGATGTCATCGAGAAGCTGAGTCTTCCCCCCAACCCACTTAATGAACGGCTTAGCCGCATATATCTCAGTTCTCTTCATCAAAACAATTCCTTTTGACAAATTTAATCAATTTTTCTCATCAGGCATACTGTCCGAAATCCCCGCCCGTTTATAACGTGTTTTATTTTGCTTCGGGGCTTGATTTTTTGAAATATACCGTACAGATATGCAGAATGATGAAAAACCTTATAAGAATGGGGTGGAAGGCATCTGCCCTTCACCCCTGTAAAGAGCCGCTTAACAGACTTGAACTGTTGACCTGCGCGTTACGAATGCGCTGCTCTACCGACTGAGCTAAAGCGGCAACTGGACTGCAAAGATACTACTTTTTCTGTAATTTGAAAGTCAGATTGACCATCACACTGCCAAGTATTCCGGCACATATAGACCCCAGAAGTACAGCAATTTTGCCTGCATCCCTCATCACAGTCAGAGTCGATGAATCGGAAACCGTGCCGAAAGAGAGTGTATCCACAAAAATGGACATTGTAAAACCTATTCCTCCAAGACAGGCAACAGCGAAAAACATAGGCCAGGTTGCCTTGTCCGGCATCTGTCCTATCTTCAGCTTAACGGCAATCCAACTGAAAAGCGTGATGCCCACAGGTTTACCTATCAGAAGACCAAGGAAGATCCCGAGACCTACATAACCGAACTCAGGATGCGATGTCACTGTCTGGGCAAAGACATTGAAATACGATGGACCGGGAATGCTGACACCTGCATTGGCAAGGGCGAATACTGGCATAATCAAGAAATTGACCCAGGGACTCAAGATATGCTCAACTCTGTAGCTCATATCCATTGACCCACGTGCCAGCCCGTGGAGCTTGCGAAGAAAATGCTTCTGTGGACCGTTGGGAAAAGGTTCACTGACCTCAAGAGAGTTATAACTGTCCAGAAGGGAGATGTAGTGTTCTCTCTTGCGATAATACTGTGTTTTATTGTATCTTGGCGCAGACGGAATGAGAAAAGCCATCACAACCCCGGACATAGTGGCGTGAATACCCGAGTAATAGAAAAGAATCCACACTATGACTGCCATAACCAGATATGGAAATACCCTTTTCTCTCTCATTTTACGAAGCAGAAGAGTCAAAAGTATGACACCGAAGGCAATCAAAAGCAAACCCAGTCTGATGTTTCCTCCATAGAACAATGCAACAACAAGAATCGCAATCAGATCATCAGCAATAGCCAGAGCGGTCAGGAACACCTTGAGGGAAACCGGGACCTTGTCGCCCAGAACGGACAGTATGCAAACCACAAAAGCTATGTCGGTTGCCGTTGGAATACCCCAACCTCCGGATGCCATAGTGCCGTGATTGACTAAGGTATAGATGAGTGCCGGTGCGATGACTCCCCCGAAAGCGGCAATGACTGGCATCATAGCCTTCTGCGGACTTGAGAGTTCCCCGCAGGAAATCTCCCTTTTAATCTCCAGCCCCACAGTAAAGAAGAAGACGACCATCAGAATATCGTTGATGAACTTTTCTACAGTCATATCTCTTGGGAAGAGTACATCCAGCCCGCCGTCAGATGAGAAAAGGTGAATTTGGATATTTGTTTCCAATATGTGACGATACACATCCCTGGTACAGGGAAGATTGGCGAGAAGCATAGCCACAACCACACAGGCCATAAGAAGAACTCCCTGAAACCAAGGCTTCTTGGAAAGCCTGTCACTTCTTCGGTTGAATTTCACAATACTTTTGTTCCAAGTGTAGACAGGAATTATTTTCATAGAACACTACTGACTGAAAATGTGGGAATAAAAGTAGTCAATTAATTTTAAAAAGCAAAAGTTGCACCCACGCTCAAGCTGGGCCGGTGCAGATTATAGTACTTGATTGTGGTGCGTTCAGGAGTGATTGCCTTGTCCTGCACAAAGTTGTGATATATGTCATCCATAGCCACATAGCCGGTCCATTTCTCCCAGGACTTGCTGACCATCACTTTGGAGTAAAAATATGAACCCAGCACGCTGGAAACTGAGGAAACAGGACTGTTGAAAACAAACTTGGCCGACATCCTCCAGCCGTCGGAAAACGCCAGCCGGGGAATCAGGGCAAGGTTATAGTAGAAATATCTGTCGGTTTTGCTTCCGATAGTGCTGCTGTTTCCGAACACATTTGCCGTAAGGCTCATTGAGAATATATTGTGGCTGTACAGGAGCATAGCATTGGCGGAGAGGATGTCACTCTTGCCGTCATTGGCATAGGTCCTGATATTGTTCTTCTGATAAACAGAAGTGATGAGACCGGAATCATTGATATACCGTAAGGATGCATAGGTCACAAAACTGTGGCCCGACTCAGTTTGCGCATCGGTGACATATCCGAGAAGCACAGTGTGCATAACAGAAGGCTCCAGCTGAAGATTTCCAAGGGAATGCCCTCCTGTTGAGGAATCATATACACAAAAAGGGAAAATCTGTGCAGTGGAAGGGCGCTTTATGGATCGGTCAAGCATAAGGTTCAGATGATGATGGGGAGCCATCTGCCACCCGAAATCGAAGTTGCAGGTCACGTTTCGAGCTGTCTTGTCGGATGACCCTGTGCCGGTGACGTGCACATCTGTAATGTGATGCTGGTAACGGACACCGGCCTTTATTTCGAAATTGCCGGTTAAGGCCTCGAATTCGATGAAGGGCGAGATATATGTTCTGCGGGCATCGGCATCGATGACGTTCTCAGTCAGGTTTTTTTCCAGAAAGCCATATCGGTCGCCCGAATGATTGAAATTCACTCCACCCAACAGACTGGCCTTGGAGGATGATGTGGCAGGAAGAAGAAAACGCTTGTATTTTACAAATGTATTCAAAGTATGAGTTTTCCAGTCAGTATTGCATAGAAAGGCTTTGTACGCCGAACTGTATTTGAGGCTTTCCGAATTGCTCCCGTCGCTGAGAGAATATTCGGCCTGAATCTGGAGCTCGTACTTCTCAGGCCTCCTCTTGTACTTAGTCCCTGCCGAGAAGGAAAAAGAATTGTCGGTCAAAAAATCATTGCCACGGTAATCAATCGTCCCTGTCGACAGGATTATATTGTTGTCTTTGAGGTCACGTGTGAAGTGCTCCCACACCCACGCCTCATAGGTGGAAACGTCGTCAGGCTTGTAAACAGCAAGAATACCTGCAAGTTGAGTTCCTTTGTAGTTGTCGATTGTGTCATTCCTCACCGATTCGCTCTCTTGGGCAGGATGCTCATAGGTGATTGAGTTGTTGTCGTGAGGATGAGTAAGCCCAAATGACAGGTGTCCGCCGACTGTAAGCCCACCCTTATGGTAGTTCAGCCGCAGCCCGGGATTCAGACTGGCAAGACTGCCGGCTTCCAGCGACGCCATTCCCCCCAGGCCTTCGTCCGGTTGTTTCAGAACTATCTTTATCACACCGCCCTGGCCCTTGACCTGCTGGCTCATTTCCGGCGACTGGGAAACCTCTATATCCTTTATTTCGTAGAGGAAAATATTGTTGAGAAATGACTTGCCGCTAGGTCCGAGACTCCTGTCTCCAATCCTTATGTCATAGTTGTCAAGACGGCTGTCCCCTTCACGCGCAAGCAGTTCAGGAAATACCTCAAGAATCTCTCCCAAGGTTGTGCTGGCAGGCAGATTCAGTTCGGATACGTGAAGGATTTTCTTCGCAGGCTTGACTTCAAGCGCATATTTGTTCTGAGCCTGCACAGTCTCCGTAAGAAAGAGAAGGAGAAATGCAAGCAATGGACTGAGAGCAAGAGAAAACGATGCGGATGATTTCATAGACATATAATACTATTGTGAAAGGACAAGGAATACACAAGGGCGTTTTCCAATGACAAAATCCTGACGTTTGCGCCATTGGGCAACAGTGAGCGTAAGGATGAACTGAGTTGTGAGCGTAACGTCAGCCGCAACACATAGAAGTGTACCCGGATTCAGGGTAATAAGCATATCGGAGAACAGTGAATCGTTACGGTACGGGGTCTCGATGATGATTTGGGTCTGATTCAGACGTGCGGAAGTCTTCTCCATACTTTTTATTGACTGCCTCCTGGCTTCTGTCTTTGCGGGAAGATAGCCGCAAAAGGCAAAAGATTGGCCGTTGAGTCCCGACGCCATCAGCGAAAGCATCAGGGACGAGGGACCCACCAGAGGAACCACCTCTATACCTATGCGGTGACAGAGGGCCACGAGGGCCGACCCAGGATCAGCCACGGCGGGGAGTCCGGCCTCTGTCAGAAGGCCCACATCCCCTTTGTTGAACAGAGATGCCAGGTCTTCGACTTCAGCAGCCGAAGTATGCTCGTTGAGTTCGTGGAATTCGATGGAATCGATATGGCCTTTCAGCCCATAAACGGAGAGAAACCGTCTGGCCGTACGGACTTCCTCAACGACATAGATCTTCAGCTGACAGGCAATATCCAATACCGGAGCGGGAATCACTTCGGCTGGTGGATTGTCGCCAAGAGGGGCCGGTATCAGATACAGTCTCCCTTTCATTTTTCAAGATTTATTGTAACAGTTCCGGAATCCTTAATCTTGGTTCCGAAGTCTTTCTGGAAGCTTATTCCAACTCCGTTCCTCTGCGAGTTGTCGAGGAAGTTGGTATAACTGTCGGCGGAATGGGAAAAGAGCTTGGCCCTGTACTTGCCTTCATTGTCGATTTTGACCTCAACATCAACATCCCCGATAAAATCACTGTTCCCGGTTGAGGAAGTCTTATATTTCCTGCTGCCCAGGCTGCCGCTGACTGAAACCCTGTCGTCAAACAGCTTGGTGGAAACGGCAACGTCGAAGGCATTGTATCCTCTGGTAGTCTCTTCATAGCTGAGTCCGAGGTCCAGAGGAATGTCCAGCTTCTGGAGAATGTTGTTCAACTGGCTGGACACCACTTCCCCGAGATTGGAATAGAGGACGTTGGCTCCATTGAACACTCCGTTCTTCTCGTTAGGGATGAACGTACCCAGAAGAAGCAGGGCCACGAACTGTTTCTGAACCTTGTCCTCGGTGTTCAGACATCCTTCCACCATACTTTTGGTGGTGGGATCAAGGTCCGGCACATTGATGAAAAATCCGATGTCCGGATTGCTGAGTTTGTTGCTTATGGTTATGCCGCACTCGACGTTCTTTCTGGTACTCACCTTGGTGGTGTCAGTAATAAGTGTAGAGAGCGATGTCCTGAGACCATAACTGGCCTTGATGTCTATCTGGCTGTCGGCAAAATCTCCTCCGAATTTGATTGAACTGCCACTCCCGATATGGAGGTCTTTGGACAACAGTCCGGGAATGACGAAATGATATTGACCGCTGCTGATGTTGTAGTCTCCGCTGAGATTGAACAGAGACTTGGACGGACGCAAATCAATGTCCACGTGCCCGTCTCCGCTGAAACTTATGACGTTTCCTACATTCTTGTCTATCTCCAATGACGCATTCAGCCCTTCGTTTATTCCTACGCTCGCCCTGATACGAATGTCGCTTGAGGAAGTTGTCTCCCTGATTTTGTATTTTTCCAGCATCTTGGCATATGCATCAAGAGAACTGTGGTCGGTATAGGTCAGAAGTTCACTGCGGGTACTGGAGAGTTTGCCTGACAGGGGGACGTGAATGTCACCGCTGCCGTCGGTCGATATGTCCGCATCAATGGCCAATGCGTTCAAAGGGCCTTTCACCGTAGCTTTTCCAGTGGCCTTGATATGACCGTACATACTGTCGGGACCGGTCTCCGGACTGTCAATCACCTTCATCTGCTCGAAGCTGACATTGGCATCAAGTCTCACATCCTTGAATTTTCTGTAATTGCACACACCGCTGAGGATGGCACTGCCACCGGAATCGTCCCTGATGGACAGAGAGTCGAAATGAAGGCCGGAATTATCCGCAAAGAAGTCTCCATCAAGTATATACGGGGCTCCTGTGAAAGCCAGTTTGATGGATGCGTCATCGAAACGCGCTCCTGAAGTGACGAACTCAAGGCTGTCGGTAGGGCCGGAAAGGCTGAAATTTCCGCTCAATCCGCCCCCCATACTGTTGAACAATCCACTGAAGAAGGGTGAAGCAATCCCGAGATTGAAGTTCTTCAGACAGGCCTCCAGTTCAAGACTCCTGGTCGAAGGATGGAAACAGCCGGACAGTTCAAGGGGATTCCTTTCCCCCAAAGAATTGTCGATACGGAAATCAACATTGTCGGGGCTCTTGCCAATGCTGCTGGACATTCTGAAATCTCCCATAAACGTCCGCCCCACTTTGAGAGAGTCTATTTCTACGGATGTGGTGAGCCCGAAAGGATTCCCTGGACCTGTCTCCAGCAGGAAACTGCCGGAGGCACTTCCGCCGAATCCGAAATCTTTCTGGAGAAAAGAGTCTATGGTGCTGAAATCAAAAGCGTTCAAATCCACGGTAAGAGTCTCGTCATTCCCAGTATTTACCGAACCGTATGCAATAAGATTCTGATTACCATTATGGAAATAGAGGTTCTCGACCGTGATTCCCCCGTTCTCGAATGTGAAGGACGAGTTGTCCAGAAGCCAACGGTTCCTTGCAATCTGCAGATATGAAGGTCTGGTGACGACATTCACCAAAGGCTTGTCCTCCCTGTTTCTGAATGCAAGAGCGGAGAATGACAGAGAAGCAGCGTCGTCCTTGTCCATCCCTCCCTTGAATCCGAAATCGGCTGAAATGAGATTGTCGGAGGCATCACCTTGAAGAAATGGCGACGACATCGACACGCTGCCCAGACACAGGCTGCTGCCGTTCAACTCAACGGCAAGTTTACCTGAAGCATTGCCTAAGGAAAGGACCGGATCCTTGATATAATTTTCACCCAGAGCCAGTCTGCTCGAAGACAGATGAACGTTGCAAGTCCCGTCGTGGTCCATCGAAGCCAGCAGTTCGGTCCCCGACTCAAAGAAAAGCCCGGGAACAAAGAAGTCAGTAAGGTCGGTACAATCGGAGAGAAGCAGTTTCATCTCCATATATCCCGGGGAGGATGTGGAATAAGCGGAGGACGACGGAGCAGTGAAAATGGCTGACAATTCGCGGCGCATTGTGGCATTGAGAAAATCCGGCACAATACTGCCCAACCATTTGTCGGAGACAAGGCTCAGGCTCGCGGGACGCGACTCCATCCGAAGCGACTGCCTTCCGCCGGAAACGGATGCGGTGAAGCTGAAGTCTCCGGGTAATACCGATCCGTTTCTGCTGTCCAGACGGACATCGGCCAGTTCAATCTTGCCACCGAACATCTTCCCTCTGTCCGCCCGCAGGTTCATATCGACTCCGAATGATGCACCGAAATTTTCAGGGGACTTGACAAGATTGAGGTTGAAAGGATTGATTCTTTCGAAATCGGCGCTCAAGCGGTATTCGGAGACGCTGTCCACGGGGGAAGGAGAAAGGTCCAGATTTGCAAGTACGTTTGCACGCAGATTCTCATCACGCGCTATCATCCTCAGCCATAGATTCCTGTCCTCAAGCCTCGCCCTAAGCCCGATATTCCTGTATTCGTAGCCCTTGGCCTGAAATCTGTTCAAGTCCAGACTGTCCAGAACAATGCTCATTCCACCTCCTCGGACAAGTTCCATTCTGGCTCCTGCCTCAAATGCCGTCTCGCCCAGGGCTTCGGAAGAAATGAAAGACCCGACATCAAAGGAAGCGGTGGAGACACCGAGTCCTATTCTGATGTTGTCTGTCCCGTCGATGACATTGCAGAGATTGCAGTCAAGATTCAGGAAACCGGCAGAGGAAGAAAGGCCGCCATCCACAAAAAGGGAGTCCAGAAGGCCGGATATCCGAGTGTCCAGGATAAACGTTCTGCCGGGAGCTATACCACCCAGATCAAGCGATGAGCCGACTGACCAACTGTTCACGAAACGGGAAAGGCCGCGGGTCGTGAATCTGAGACTCCTGGCTGAACCGTCTATCCCGAATTCCGGCATCACCGGAAGCCCATAAATACGGGCATTCAACTGACCGGACACGGAACTCCAACTCTCGTTAAACTCGAGATTCTTGATATTCATATCGCTGACTGTTCCCTCCACCTGTCCGTGTTTGATTCTGTATACACCAGGATTGTTCATCAGAGATCCTGAACCAATGTATGCTATACTTTTGACAGCCACTACAGAAGGACGGAATCTGACATCAAGCCTCACCCTGTGGAGAAAATCACTGAAAGCGGTGATATTGGTGAAAGTCAGGTGAACCGATTCGAAATTAATTGAAGACCAGGGATCGTCGAGCTTCATACCGTCAACAATCACCTCTCCCATTCCGACACGGCAATCCCCGCTGAGGCTGGCACTGTAGCCGGATTTCTCAGAAATATTCAGTTCCTTCACCTTGCCGGAAAAAATACCACCGGAAAATTTCACAGCACGGGCGTCCAGAGAAGACACCAGAAGATCCAAGTCAGCGTAATTCATTCCTCTGACCGGTCCCTTGAGGTCACCATTAACGCGCGACTCCATTCGGAACCGCAGATTGCTTATCATTACACGCCTGATTCTGAATAGATTAGGACCGCCCTGCGGCAAATCATCCGGCCCGATGTCCTTTGGTACAAGATGGAATACCGTCTGGAGGTTGGACAATGGCTTTCCGGACTCGTCTCCGGGTACGGAAGTGAGATGGAATAATGCATCATCGACAGCCACTCTGCCAAACTTCATTCCATCGGGAGACATCAGGCTGCCTATGGAGAAAGCAGCGGTGAGACGCCCGACCCGGGCCAGAGTGTCAGCTCCGGCTATCAGCGGGTCATTGTCCAGCACCGTGAGATTTTTCACAACAACCACACCCATCGGCCGGATTTCAATATCCCCTACAGTGATGTGACCACCGAGGGTCTCGGAAACGCGAGAAAGCACCTTGTCGGCAATATAGTTCTGCACCGCCGGAATCTGGACAGCAACCAACGCCCCAAATACCAGAAGAAATAATACCGCGACCGATGCAGCGACCAAGTGACGAGCCTTCCTGCCCATTTCGAAACAGATTTGTACAGTTTCCCTTTACACACAAAAATAGCAATTATTCAGCAAAGCGGAAAAAATAAGTAAATTTGCACAAAATATGTCTGTATGGCTGATATTATTCTGGGAATAGAATCCTCCTGCGACGACACTTCAGCCGCCGTCATACGCGACGGTTTTCTTCTGTCGAATGTGATTGCCTCTCAAGATGTCCACAGGAACTTCGGCGGAGTGGTTCCGGAACTTGCTTCCAGAGCCCACGAACTCAACATAGTCCCAGTGGTGAGCGAAGCCCTCTCAAAGGCAGGCACGGCTGCATCCGATCTGACCGCAATCGCCTTCACCAGGGGACCGGGTCTGCTCGGATCACTGCTTGTAGGAACCTCATTTGCAAAGGCTATGGGGCTGGCACTCGACATTCCCATCATCGAGGTGAACCACCTCCAGGGCCATATTCTGGCCGGCTTCGTGAAACAGGAGGGAGTTCCGGTACGGGAACCGTCCTTCCCCTTTCTATGCCTTCTGGTAAGCGGAGGCAACTCACAGATAGTCAAGGTGAACGATCCTCTGCACTTCGAAATCCTGGGTCAGACCATAGATGATGCCGTGGGCGAGGCCTTCGACAAATGCTCAAAGATGATGGGACTGGGATACCCCGGAGGCCCGATAATAGACAGACTTGCCGCAGCCGGTGACCCCGGGCGTTTCAGTTTCGCCAAACCCAGAGTCCCCGGACTTGATTACAGTTTCAGCGGAATCAAGACTTCCCTGCTGTATTTCGTACGGGACAGATTGACCGAAGACCCGCAATTTATGGAAAACAACAAGGAAGACATCTGCGCTTCATTCCAGAAAGCCTTGATAGACATACTGATGGATAAACTTGTGAAAGCCGCCCGCCAGACAGGGATAAAGGAAATCGCCATAGGAGGCGGAGTTTCGGCCAACAGCGGACTCAGGTCCAGAATCGTCCAGGAAGGAGAGAAGCGCGGGTGGAACACCTATCTCCCTCAGTTCAAGTTCACTACGGACAATGCAGCAATGATTGCCATCGCGGGATACTACCATTATCTGGCAGGAGAGAGGACGCCGCTCGATGTTGCCCCGGTATCGAGAATGTCAGACTTTTAATTTTACCGAAGCGGCCTCGGCACAACGTATTCCGTCCATCGCGCTGGATACTATTCCTCCGGCATATCCCGCTCCCTCCCCGCAGGGATAGACGCCTTTCATTGATACATATTCCAGAGTGTCAGGATTCCGCGGGATACGCACAGGAGATGAGGTGCGTGACTCCACACCAAGAAGGAGCGCCGCATTGGTGTAATAATTGCGCATCTTCACTCTGGGAAAAGCCTTCTGAAGACGAGTCGCCACCATCGGAGGCAGGAGTTCGTGCAGAGGTGCATTCACAAGCCCGGGATGATAAGAGGTGGGAGGCAGCGATTTCGAGAGTTTGCCGAGGCAGAAATCCTCCATACGCTGCGCCGGAGCCGCCATCGGATTGTCCGGGAGCGAACGGGATGACCATTCATACATCCTTTTTTCCACCGAACGCTGGAAATCCATCAATCGGAACGCTCCGTTTCCGGGAATGTCTTCGGGCTCTATCTGGACAACCACCCCGGCATTTGCAAACTTGCCGTTTCTGGCAGAATTGGACATTCCGTTGAGCACTATTGTTCCCGGTTCAGTGGCCGAAGGCACGAGTATGCCGCCAGGACACATACAGAAGGAGAACACGCCTCTCCCGTCCACCTGTTCCACAAACGAATACTCCGCAGCAGGAATGCCCGGTTGCCATTGTCCGTGATACTGGCACCAGTTTATCTTCTCCTGAGGATGCTCGACTCTGACTCCCAAGGCGAAACCCTTGGCCTCCAGAACACCGCCGGCCGATGAGAGCATCTCATAAATGTCCCTTGCCGAATGACCGGTGGCAAGGATGACGCTGCGGGCGCAATAGGAACTTCCGTCGGCGCAACTCAGAACATATCCCTTCTGAGTCTGATCGATTGCTGTGACCCGTGTGCCGAAATGATATTCCCCACCGTGACTGACTATGCAATTGCGTATGTTTTCGACTATCAGAGGCAGTTTGTCCGAACCGATATGAGGATGTGCATCCACAAGTATGTCGGATGAAGCCCCAAACGCAACCAGAGAATGAAGGACCTCCCTTATGTCTCCCCTCTTGGAACTTCTGGTGTATAGCTTGCCGTCGGAGAAAGCCCCTGCTCCCCCTTCACCGAAACAATAGTTGGACTCCGGATCAAGCACCCCCTCACGTGAAAGCCGCGCCATATCGAATCTGCGGTCACGCACATTGCGACCGCGCTCCAGAATGACAGGCCTGAGGCCGAGAGTCAGCAGCTTGAGCGCCGCGAACATACCGGCAGGACCCGCACCTACTATCAGAACAGGCTCAGCATCTGAGACATAGAGATAATCCGGGAGTTTGAAGGGCGCATAGAGGTCTTCGGGAGAATAAGCCTCATACTGGTAACGCCAGACAGGTTCCTTGCGGGCATCGACGGACCTTTTCTTGAGAACCCATTTCAGACCACCGGCCTTTGCCTCTATCTCCTTGAGACGAGGTTCACGATTCAAAGGACATACTATCTCGAATTCTTTCATACTGTCTCGGATTGTTTCATTCTGTC
>DCIN01000066.1:12257-23364 GCA_002315815.1 Bacteroidales bacterium UBA1725
GGATTGTTTCATTCTGTCTCGGATTCGTTCACTTCAATGATGATTCAGCACCATCACAGGGATGATACAGCCCCGTGGCCGGCGAGGGCTCCGGTACAGAAGGCCAACTGAAGGTTATACCCCCCCGTGTCGGCATCCACATCCAGAACCTCCCCGCAGAAAAAAAGGCCGTGCACAAGTCTGGAGCCCATAGTTTTTGGAAAGACCTCATCAGTGCTCACTCCCCCGGCGGTGATGACGGCACGCTCGTAGCCCACATAACCGGCAATGGGAAAAGACCACTCCATCCTGTCCTTTTCCGGACTCAGGGGATTGACCAGGACCTTGATTGAAACAGCGGAGCCGTTGACAAGCGCCTTGACAGCCTTGCGACTGAGCTGAAACCCCACCGGTCCCTCTATCCCTCCGTCCGTAAAGTACAGCTCACCTGATTCCTCCGCCACGGAACAGCCGTCAATGAACAAGGTGGCCGTAACATATTTGAATTCGCGGCCGCAGAACTTTTTCCCAAGTCCGGCCAGAGGAGTGTTTCTGTGAATATGAAACTTCCCTTCGGAGGATTCCGGCCCGGTTCCGGTTCCATTTACGATTCCGACACTGGCTCCGACACTGACCCCGGTTCCATTTACGGCCTCTGTTTTATATCCTTTAGGTACCAGTGCGGTGAGTGCCGGGAATGTCTGAGTGACGCGATGACCCAGAGAGGCCGCCCACAGCAGACCGTCTCCGCTGCTGCCAGTAGTCGGATAACTACGTCCTCCCGTGGCGATTATAAGCGCAGAGGATTCATAAAATCGGCCGTCGTTCAGGGTCACGGCAAAGAAATCACCGTCCTTTGTTACGGAATACACTTCTGCACCAGTCTCCAGCCTTACCCCTCTGCTTCGGCAAGCGTTCACCAGCGCATCCACGATATCTGATGCGAGATGCGATGCAGGAAAGGCACGGTCCCCCCTTTCGACAACTGTCGCCACGCCCAAACTTTCAAAGAAAGAAAGAAGTCTGTCCGGAGGCAAGCTGTAGAAGGCGGGACGCAGAAAATTCCTGTTTGTCTGAATGTGTGCGGAGAAACTTTGCCAGTCCTTAAGATTGGAGAAGTTGCATCGTCCCTTGCCTGTTATCATCAGCTTTCTGGCAGGTCGCGGCATCTTCTCAAGAACGGTGACAGTCAATCGTCTGCCTGCTGATACAGCCGATTCGGCAGCATTGTACGCAGCCATAAGCCCGGAAGCTCCTCCACCTATGATGATAATGTCGGTTTTCAAAACAAAAAAAGGGAAAGCTTAGTACATCGCACCGCTACGACCTCTTACCCTTGCTGCATTCCTGCCCTGGGGGAGTTGGGAGGGAGCTGGTCGTGTACGACTTTCCCGCCACAAAAATACATAAAATCTTCGGTTATTATGCAATGCCTCTCAAAAAAACCTTTCCAGAATTGCAGCGAATTCAGCAGGCTTGAGACCCCAGGACGGAGCGACCACCATAGAACTTGGTGATACGGAGACGAAACGGTCCAAAGCTATGTCGGGACGGAGTTCACGAAGTATCAGCGAGACTGCTTCCGCATATTTTTCAGGAGTCAATAGAGAGAAGGCTTCAGGATGGGCACGGTACTGCTCTTCCATACGCGTCCCCTTAAGAATCTGAAGCTGGTGAAGTTTCAGGGTCGAAAGCGGAAGGCCTGACATACGGCGGGCGTGAAGGAGATAATCATCCATTCCCTCTCCCGGAAGACCTACAATCAGATGAGCGCCGACTGGGATACCCCTTCCGGCCAGTTCCAGAATGGCCCGACGGCTACATTCCCAGTCGTGCCCCCGTCGGACAGCTGCCAGAGTGCGGTCCAGCGTGGATTCGACTCCGAGTTCGATTAGAAGAAACGGCTTTTCCGAAAGACATTCCGAGAAGTCTTCCGAAAAGTCTTCCGAGAAGTCTTCTGGAAAGTCTTCTGGAAAGTCTTCTGGGAAAAAACCGTCGTAAACCCTGCTGGCAGAATACCCGCCGACAGAATTTGCACGGACAGATTCTGCACGAACAGATTCTGCACGAACAGATTCTGCACGAACAGATTCTGCGCCCTGATGAGCGTTTGACAGGACGAAACGATTGTCCAAACAGTTGTCGAAACGGTTCCGGAAACGGTTGTCGAAACGGTTCTGGAAACGGTTCTGGAAACGGTTCTGGAAATAATCAAGAAGTTCATTGTCAAGGCAATCGGGTCTGGTAGCAATGACAAGACCTTTCACGAGAGGAAAACGAAGCGCCTCCTCATAGAGGGAAATAAGTTTTGAAGTAGGCCCGTATGTTCCGGTATATGATTGAAAATAAGCAAGATAACCATAGATAGAACCCTTATTCGAAGTGAAAGCGGCACCAGCTTCAAGCTGTTCGGTGACACTCAAGCCGGGAGTCAGAGAGTACGCGGGGCTGAATGCCGCATTGTTGCAGTAAGTACAGCATCCGGGACAGCCCATCTGCGCGCTGACTGCAATCTTCCTGACCTTGCCCGGAAAAAAACCTGAAAGGTAGTCCGACATTGTCCGGTATTTCATATCAGACTCATATTGTTATAATTCTTTTCAATCAGCACAAAGATACAGCAGAAAAGAAGATTGCACAACAGCGTGCTCTATTCTGCAAAATATGTTATTTTTGCCACAGATAACGGTTCAATTAAAAAATGAAGAGAACAATATCAACTCCTGACGCGCCTTCGGCGATAGGACCTTATTCGCAGGCCGTGGAACTTGACGGGACCCTGTATGTTTCCGGACAGCTTCCTGTGAATCCTGTGGACGGCACAATGCCGGAAGGAATAGAAAATCAAACGAGGCAGTCACTCACCAATATCGGTGCAATATTGAAATCGGCCGGGCTGGACTACAGCGACATTGTCAAAACAAGCGTAATACTCAGCGACATAAGGAACTTCGGAGCAATGAATGAGGTATATGCCGCTTTTTTCCCGGATAACAAGCCGGCCAGAATCTGCTATGAAGTGGCTGCCCTGCCAAAGGGAGCTCTTGTGGAAATTGACGCTATAGCAGGAAAATAATATGGATAAAACCAGACTATTTCTATGCCTTGCCACAGTGCTTGGGCTTGGGTTCATCGGATTGATGCTTCCACAGACGGCAAGGACATTCCGCTCCTTTGAAAGAGTGGTTTCGGTCAGAGGATTGTGTGAGCGGGAAGTCAGTGCCGACAGAGTCATATGGCCCGTCACTTTCAAGATAGCTGCTGACGATTTGTCACAGCTCAACTCCGAAGTGGACAGACAGGGTGAGACGGTCAGAAAATTCATAGCAGAAGGCGGTGTCCCTTCCGGTGACATCAGCAGGACTGAAACGATGATTTCCGACAAGTATTCCCAGGAATACGGATCCAACGACAGGGCCTGCCGCTACATCGCCACCTGCACCGTTCTGGTATGCAGCAATGCCGTGGACAAGGTTCTGGACCTTATTTCGACCAGCGGAGAACTGGCAAGAAAAGGAGTCATCATCACCAACGACTGGGATTCGAAGCCGCAATTCTCTTTCGAGGCCTTGAATGACATCAAGCCCGAAATGATAGAGGAGGCAACAGCAAACGCGAGACAGGCAGCCGGCAAGTTCGCCGAAGATTCAGGTTCCAGACTTGGCAAGATAAAGAACGCCGGACAAGGCGTGTTCTCAATAGAGGACCGGGACAGCCACACTCCTCATATCAAAAAGATTCGTGTGGTCACCAACGTTACCTATTATCTGGTAAACTAGAACTTTACTATAACTTTACCAGACCTCATCAGGCCTCATCAGGCCTCTACCAAACCTCGACAAGGCCTCGACTAGAACCTCCAGGCAAGGCTGTCAAGTCTTGCCTCTATTTTTCTTTCTTCACGGTCCGGAAGGTTGTGGAAGAGGTCAAGGCCGGTGATACGTTCAGCTTCGTCCACCGTCACTGCAACCCAGCGTCCCGATTGGTCGAAAATGAATGCCGCTGCACTCTTGGCCACGGAGTCATAGCGCAGCACCGCCTTGAAGAAGCGTTGCGGGGCGACTATCCGTTCATCCGGTCCAATTTTGTCAAGTATCTCACCATCGGACAATACAGGGCCGCAGCAGATGTACAGACACCCGAATTCTTTTGCCCATCTGTGACATTTCTCTTCAAGATTCTTCCAGCTTCCCCCGTTGAGCTCGTGTTTCTGCGGGCACATATTTGACATATAGAAACACTCTTTCATTGCAGTTGCGCTCCATCTGTTGTCCATAGCCGGACACATATGACCACGGTCATACCCATAAACGGCAAACTGATAGTCCCGCCCCGAAGGACAACCCGATTTGATTTCGGGATCAACGGCAAAGGCCTCGGTGCCCGATCTTGCCTCCTCTCCTTCGGTGTGTTCAGAAGTCAGCATCCAGGCCGACCAGTTGGGAATACGGGCCGAGGAATTGAACGATACGGTGTAGGCTTCGTGAAAAACAAGCTGTTCGGGCCTTCCCGACAAATACGCCGGAAGCTCCAGCATTCGGCTGATTTTTCTCGGCTGGGCCTGCAAAGGCAGGAAAAAGAGCGACACAAGTGCCGCAAGTATCATCTGACGTTTCATATCAGGCGAAATTACCTATTATATTCCAAAAAATAACTAAATTGCATTTTGATTTGTTTCAAGAATTGCTTTATGAAAAGACTTTCGATTCTGATGGCACTCACTGCCGCCGCATTCAGTCTGCACGCACAGAACCCGATTCTTCCGATGTGGGAATACATACCCGACGGAGAGCCATACGTTTTCGAGGATCCGGACAATCCCGGGAAGTACAGGGTGTACCTGTACGGTTCGCACGACAATCTGATTGACAAATACTGCGGCAAGGACCAGGTGGTATGGTCGGCTCCGGTCGAGAACCTTCAGGACTGGCGTTGTGACGGTATTGTATTCAAGTCGGGGGACGATATTCTCTATGCTCCCGACATAGCCCGGAAGAAAGACTCAGACGGCAGGACCAGATATTATTTCTATCCGAACAATCAGGCTCCGGGCCGCAACGGAATGGTGGCGGTGGGAGACCGCCCGGACGGGCCGTTCAAGCCTATCAACCTGAATCCAGACGGCAGCAGTTGTAATGGAGTTCTTGGCTTTGACCCCGCAGTGTTAGTGGATGATGACGGAAGGGTTTACGGCTACTGGGGATTCAAAGAGTCTTTCGCAGCCGAACTGGACCCTGAAACAATGGCTACCGTAAAACCGGGTACCCGGATAGTGAGCAATCTAATATCCGGCTGCAATCAGGAGGGAGTCTTCCGCTTCTTTGAAGCTTCGTCCATCAGAAAAATCGAGGACAAGTACATACTCGTCTATTCGAGGACCACGGCTGAAGGCGAATTCGGACTGCCGGCTTCCAACTACAATATGGCATTCGCATACAGTGACAATCCTCTTGGACCGTTCACCTACGGCGGCACCGTTATCGACTGTCGGGGACGCGACGAGGATGATGCCGAAAGAACTGTCAGAACGGCATATTTCCACGGCAACACTCACGGCGGGCTGGCTGAGATAAACGGACAGTGGTGGATATTTTTCCACCGTCAGACCGGAACCGATCAGTTCTCCCGTCAGGCGATGGCAGCCCCGGTGACGGTAAAAGTGGAAAAAGGCAAGGGAGGCAAGGTTTTCATCAGCGAGGCTGAATACAACTCCGAAGGTTTCTTGACAGAGGGTCTGAATCCACTCGAAAAGTCTGCAGCAGGTTGGGCCTGCTATATGACTGGCAGAAATGGAATGGAAGAGAGTTTTCCCAACTTCACATTCTCCGGCTCCTACATAAGACCAACCCGCAAAGACTCAGGGTCCCACGACACTTTACAGAAGCCCGGTACAGGGATTGCTGATCAGAAGCCAGGTACAGGGATTGCTGATCAGAAACCCGGAACGCAGTACTGCCCCATAGTCAACAACACCGATGGTTCGACGGTGGGATACAAGTACTTCAACTTCGACAAGCTGAACGGTGCAGAGAAACTGAAAATAAGTGTCACAGCTGTTCCACTTGGCGTGGAAGGAAAGATTAAAGTGCTGATCGACAGGCCATATGACAATTGGGGAGGACAGACAATAGCAGAAATATCCATACCCGCCGGACTCCCTGCAGAGATGAGCACTTTTGAAACCGTATGCAGCAACACCGCATTCCTTTCCGGCAAGAAGGCCCTCTATTTCGTTTTCGAGTCCGACACACCTGACAAGTCTCTTTGTGACTTCTACGAATTCCAGTTCATAAAGCAGTAAATCAGGCATCAGTCAATCAGACATCAATCTATAAATCAGGCATTGTTATGCAGACATTCAACAAAGGTTTCATCTATTTCATATGCATTGTCTCAGCGATGGGAGGTCTCCTTTTCGGATATGACTGGGTCGTCATCGGCGGAGCAGTCAAATTCTACGAAGAGTTCTTCAACATCGGAGGAAGCGCCGTGCTTCAAGGTGTGGCAACCAGCGCCGCTCTGGTGGGCTGTATGTTCGGAGCTATGATAGCAGGAGCACTTGCCGACAGATACGGCCGCAAACCGCTTCTGGTCACCGCCGCTATCCTTTTCACCGTCAGCGCCGTTGCAACCGGATTGTTCAACCTGTTCTCCTGGTTCTGCATAGCCAGGTTCATAGGAGGTCTCGGTATCGGAATAGCATCGGCCCTAAGTCCTATGTACATAGCGGAAGTATCCCCTGCAACGGTTAGAGGCAGACTTGTGAGCCTCAACCAGATGACCATCGTACTGGGAATACTCTTCGCACAGATAGCAAACTGGGCGATAGCCAGACCCGATATCGCCGGGCAGATTGACCCCTGGAACATAGAGATGGGATGGCGGTGGATGTTCTGGGCCGAGACCGTTCCTGCCGCACTGTTTCTGATAATGGCATTTTTTCTTCCGGAAAGTCCAAGATGGACTGCACTCCACGGCTTTCAGGACAAGGCCCGCAGAGTTCTGGCAAGAATAGGAGGAAATGACTATGCCGGGAGCGAACTCTCCAGAATCATAGCGAGCGGCGGAGCGGATGCCGCAATGCCCGCAGCAGGACTCAAGGATATTTTCAAGAAGCGCTACGCACGAATCCTCGTTCTTGGAATCGTGATAGCGATATTCCAGCAATGGTGCGGTACAAATGTGATATTCATCTATGCTCAGGACGTGTTTGCAGGTGCCGGATATTCAGTGAGCGAGGCATTCCTCAACATTGTAGTCACCGGAGTCGCAAACGTGTTGTTCACCTTCGTGGCCCTCTATACCATAGAACGCTGGGGACGAAGAACTTTGCTTCTGGCAGGAGCCGCGGGGCTGGCAGTGATATATCTGGTGCTCGGAACCTGCTTCCACTTCGAGGTGAAGGGTATTGTTATGATTGTTCTCACCGTTGCGGCGATTTCCTGCTATGCAATGACTCTGGGTCCTGTGACCTGGGTGCTCCTTTCGGAGATTTTCCCGAACAAGGTGCGTGGAATAGCAATGGCAGTCTGCACTTTTGCCCTGTGGGTGGGCAGTTGCACACTTACATTCGCTTTCCCCTCTATGAATGCTTCTCTGGGCTGCAGCGGCAGTTTCTGGATTTACTCCGCAATCTGCCTGGCCGGTCTGTTGTACTTCATCAAGGCCTGTCCTGAAACCAAGGGCGTGTCCCTCGAAGAGCTGGAGAAGAAACTCCTGAATTGAGTGAAGAGGAACAAAGCTCGAGAGCAGCACGAGAGACCTTTCTTGCGGGTCGTGATGGCTTTCGTTTCAGTAAGGCTATGTTTCCCTTATCCTGCCGTTCAGGGCCGGGTCTCCGACAAAGACCGGCTTCTCTTCAGCGTCCACGAACAGGGAATGAAGACTGGAGTCTGAGGCCGAAAGAGAAGTATTGTCTTTCAGAAATCTGTTGCGCTCATCAACATAGACCGGTATTCCGAACTCGAAGTCTGATATGACTCTCGCAATCGGCATCCCCTCGACTTCGCCCGAACGGATCAGAAGCACAAGTTCGAGAGCTCCCGTCTCCTTCGACTGGGCGTACAGCGGGCCGTAGTATGCCTCGAACTTGGATATCCGGCATTGGATACACTTCCCCCGAAGATGAATCCTTTCACAGCCAGTGGACAGAAATACTGTCACGAGCAGCAGAGTCAATGCTGTCAATCGGGGCAGCAGACACTGGGCCATTCGGGGCAACAGATGCCGGGTTATCCGGGACAGCAAAAACGCCCGTTTTATGCGACGAAGAATATCGCTCGAAATATAGGCGGGGAGAAGTGAAAATCAACCCGTTGATATCAAATACCGCCGGTAAGAAGAAAAATACCCACACCGGAGAAATAGCCCAGCAGAGCAAGGGGTGAGAATTTCTTGAGGTAATAACCGAATTTCACCTTTTCCAGCCCCATCACGGTTACGCCAGAAGCGGAACCGATAATCAGTATGCTGCCACCGGTGACTGCACAATATGCGATAAGAGTCCAGAACGGACTGTCTGGCATAAAGATACCGGACTCCGCGAGCGGATACATACCCATCGTGGCAGCAACCAACGCGACGTTGTCCAGAACGGAAGAACAGCACCCGAGCAGGACGGCAATCACCTTGGACTCGGGGATTGCCACATTCAGAGAGTTTGCTAGTGAAGTGAGCACGCCAACCTGCTTCAGCGCCTCTACTGACATCAGGATGCCGAGGAAGAACAAAACCGTCGCTATGTCCAGATGGCTGAACAGGCTTGACACCTTGTTCTTGCCGGCATTCGGGTCCTTTGATACAGTTGCGGCGATATCCGTGATGACCCAGAGAATACAGAGTCCCGCAAGCACACTCATATAGGGTGGTATGTGCACGCTCGACTGCATCACCGGCACCATCACAAGAGACATAAGACCGATGCCCAGGAGAACAGACTGGAATTTGTGAGATATATAATGGCCTGTGCTGTTGTCGCAAAGATCAAGAGCATCGAATGATTCGTCTTTCTTGAACGAAAGAGAAACGAGGAAGGTTGGGATACATACCATTGCCAGCGCTGGAAGGAAGATATGGCTGATTTGATGAATGGCCGTTACATTCCCGCCAGTCCACAGCAGGAGTGTCGTCACATCTCCGATGGGGGAGAAAGACCCGCCTGCATTTGCGGCTATGATAGACAGGCAGGATAATGGAAGCCTGTCTTCCCTGTTTGTAATTAGTTTCCTGAGTATCGCGATGACAATGATGACGGTGGCAAGGTTGCCGAGAAATGCAGAAAGAAAGAATGTTATTGCCGCGACAATCCAAACGAGAGACCTTTTCTTGCGGGTCGTGATGGATTTAGTGATTATTCCGAAACAGCCGTTCGAATCAAGCACTTCAATAATGGCCATCGATGCCAGTACGAAAAACAGGGTTGATGAAACATCCCCGAAGGAAGAGATTATGGTTCGATTGAGATATTCTGCGGCTATGTCGTGCCTTGACCACAAAGCCATTTCTTCCGGATAAGCCTTCGTGAAAGCGTCCACAAGTTCCGGCGTGCCCATCAGGAATATGGCTTCGGCGTGGGTCAGCAGCAAGATCCACAACAAGATGCACATTGTAACTGAGACCGCCGCCTTGTTTATCTTTATCATATCTTCAAGGGCAATCATAATGATGCCGACAAAGAAGATTACAGCCATTATTGCGGATATGCTCATATTGACAAAAATAAAGTTTATACTTTGCAAGATACAGTTTTTTTTCTGTTCTCGCAAGCTCATCCGCAAACCGAATCACGAAAGCTGCCTTCACTCCGCGTTCCACATTCCTTCTGTCCAGAGTAAGACCTTCGCTTCAGAGTGAGAAACAGACCAAAAAGACGAAGACAAGATTACCAAGTTATTTTTTGAGATTTACTTATCAACATTTGACGGTAAGGATTTCACGAATGTCCGTAAGATAGTTCGGACTGCGGTGTTCACTCTTCGTCTTCCAGTGGTCGGCTTCCCCGTCCTCGACGGCCAGCCGCACCGTTTTCAGGCCGAATCTCCGGTTGATGTCGTCAATATTCACGGACAGTTTCTTCCTTTCATCCCTTCCCGGGACCGGGTCGAACAGGTCCTGCTGGACAAGAGCGTCGGAAGAGATTCCACTCAGCACGACGCCGGACCTCTTGTACTTGATTCCCGGCCTGTAGATTGCTTCCAGCGCCTCCAACGCAGCGTGGGCTATCTCAATGGTATCCGCACTCGGCACCTGAAGCCTGACCGTCCCTCCGTTCCAGTATTGAGGAAGGTCCTGACGGAAATTGTTGCTCCCGATGAACACCGTCACGCACGCCGCCACACTCCCCTGCCCCCGGAGCTTGTTCGCACAGCTTCCGGCGAAGGTGACGACCGATGCCTTCAGCGCATCAAGACTCATCACCATATCCTTGAAGCAATGGCTGGTGCAGATGGTCTGCCGCTGCATCACTTCCTCCGTGCTGATGCACGGGTATCCGTTCAGTTCGCTCCAGGTCTGCCATCCGGGCTTCGAGAAATGCCGTCTGACCCATTCCTCCGGCTTGTCGGCAAATTCCAGCGGAGTTTTCACGCCAAGGGCAAGCAGTTTCACGTACGTCCTCCTGCCCACACCCCATACATCCTCCAGATCGAACAGGGAAAGCGCCTTGCGCCGCTTCTCGTCGGTATCTATGACACAGACGGAACGATACCCCCGGTAATTCTTGGCGAACTTGCTCCCGATCTTCGCCAAGGTCTTGGTCGGGGCCACACCGACGCTCACCGGAACATCTGTCCACAGCTTCACTTTCGTGGCAATCTCCCTCGCGAACGTCTCCAGATTGAAATGCGTTTCATAGCCGCGCAAGTCCAGGAAACTCTCGTCGATGCTGTAGTTCTCCACATTCTCACAGGACTGGCGCAGGATACTGACAATCCGTCTGGACATCGCCGAATACAGATACATATTGGAAGAGAATACCTTGACCTGATTCCGGTCCACGATGCCCTGCACCTTGAACAAAGGGTCTCCCCTGTGCAGTCCCACGGCCTTGGCCTCCGGGGTGAGCGCCACGATGATGCCGTCATTGCTCGAAAGTACGCAGACAGGCTTTCCCTGCAAGCCGGGATGGAAC
>DCIN01000078.1 GCA_002315815.1 Bacteroidales bacterium UBA1725
GCAAGGTGAAAAAGACCTCGAAGGGATATCTTGGTTCGGAAGTGCTGAAGCTCTCCAACGGTATGGATGTGGTGCTTATGCCATCAGAACGACAGAAGGACAATATCAGAATACTGCTCGAAAAGAAAGGCGGAATGAGTCTGCTGGACGATGAAGACCTCGTAAATATTGAATCCAATATGTGGTCCTTGTATCTCAACTATTCCGGAGTAGCTGACTTCCCAAGTACAACGGTAAGCAAGATGCTGACCGGCAAACAGGTATCTTGCTATCCAAACATTTCGGACTATTCTCATTCCATCAGTGCATCCACCACACCGAAAGATGCAGAGACAGCTTTCCAGCTTATGTATCTGTGGTTCACACAGCCAAGATTCGATCCCGACGAATACGCAAAGGGAATAGCTCAAATCAACGCTATTCTCCCCAATTTAGAAAACCAGGCCAATTACAAGCGTACTGAACAATTGTACAAGACTGCATATTCGGACAACCGCCATCCCCTCATCAGCAGGGAAACAGTATCCAAGGCAAGTCTGCAGAATCTTGAGAGAGTGTACCGCAGTCTGTTCGACGGAGTCAATGGTGCAACAGCATACATTATCGGAGACTTCGACAGAGCCGAAATAATCCCTCTGGTAGAAAAATATTTCGGTTCCCTTCCCAAGACCAAGAAGGCAAGTGCCTGGGCCTACAGAAATGACAGCTTTGTGGACGGAGTTGTCCAGAATGACTTCCGCAGCGAAATGCAAACACCCACTGTCACCGTCATTCAACTTTATCACAAGGCCAAACAGTATTCGGCAGAATCTGAAGCGGCACTTCAGATTCTGTCCAACATCCTGGATATGGTCTATGTCGAAACATTGAGGGAGGAGGAAGGAGGAACCTATGGGGCAAGCACATCGTTCCAGGCTGCCAACAATCCTCATCCGGAAATCATTCTCCGAGTGACGTTTCAGACAAACGAAACACAGGAGGGACATCTGCGCGAACTGGCGCGTAAAGCAATACGGGACATTGCAGAAAACGGCCCGGCTACCGACAAATACAACAATGCCGTCGCGAATGCCAGAAAAGAGTTCCCGGAAATGAAAGAAAACAATTCCTACTGGCTGTTCGAATTGAGAGTCAATGCTCTTCACGGTATCGACCACGCCAACGAGTTAGAGAAGGCTTTCTATACCATTACTCCAGAAGACGTTCAGGCCATTGCTGCCGAACTTCTGGAATCAGGCAACTTCTACGAGCTTGTCCAGAGACCTGAAACAAAGTAAAATCACTTTGCTATGGCATAACTCTGCTATGGCAAAACGCAAAGAGGGTGACTATAGTCTGAAAGACTGACAGTCACCTTCTTTTTTGTTTGCAGGAAGCAATTTACCTCTGAATGGCCTCTGAATGGATAACCGTTACAGGAAGAAACTCAGCATAGGAGATTGCGTATAACCCATAGACCGGCTATAGATGTATGAACGGTACAGAGGGTCCTGTACAAGAGTATTCCTCCTGTCAACGGCGGGAATCGTTGTAGTGTAAATGCGCATCTCGCCGTTCTTTATTGTCACAATCTCTTCCCGCCAGTCTCCGAAGAGGTCGGCAATCATCATTATGCTGCCCTCGATTCCGTCGGTGACTGTTTCGCCACGATATTTGCCAATTGAGAATCCACCACGCTGACGTCCGCCGAAGACAGGAAGTTCACGCAGTCTGTCAGCATCCCACCATATCCAATCCGTGCAGCCGGGAACAGGTTCACCTTTCCAGAGTCTCTCACCCTTACTGCTGAAGATGTATTTTGTATCTTCAGTCTTGTCCGTTTTCCCGCCGTCTTCAGTTGCTATGCACTCAAGACCGGGAATGGAAGGATCAAGGTCAACAGCCATAGCGTTACCAACGTGACCTGTGTGCTTGCCAATATTCCAGAATTCACGCCCGGTGGCGGCATCCACAAGACACACTCCCCTCTTTTCGTGAGGAACTTCATTGGCATAGAGGATTTCAAGTCCGGGATTGTCCGGGTCAATCTCGCCGACGATTGCTTTGTCCGAATGTCCCACTCCGGCACTCCATAGAGCCTGTCCGTTATCATCGATTACAGCAGAGCCGAGAATCACCTCATCACGTCCGTCTCCATCTACATCGGCACATACCGTCTGATGTGCACCTTGTGAACGTATCACCGGATTCTCCTGGTCTCCGCTCCATTCCCACACCAACTGCAGTTTTCCGTCCTTGAAATGGTAGGCGTTGGCTGCCATCTTGCGATAAGTTCCCCTCATCATAATGACGCTGGGAGTGCGTCCGTCAAGAAATGCGACCGCTATCTGGTTGCGGTTGTTGCGGTTATAATCACCGAATTCCCTTCCTTGAGGTATCCAGTCCACACGGTCAATCTCCTTTCCTGTCATTCCATCCAGAATAGAAAGATATTCAGGGCAGATTCCATAAGGGGATGAGCCGGGGACACCTTTGTAATTATATGGAACCGCACCTACAACACGTCCCGTACTGTCGCGGTAATCCTTATCCACGGGAGCGGTTTTCACTGCGACCTCGGCCTTGCCGTCACCGTCCAAATCGGCCACGACATAAGGCGAATACCATACGCCCTGCTCGATGTTCCATCCAAGGTCGTGCACCCATAGGAATTCGCCGTCGGCACTGTATGCTTCCAACTTGAAGGTGTCGGTACTCCTGTTCCAGGAACCGGGGTCTGTACGCTGCTGCGGCTGTTTGATGACGTAATCGTAACGTCCGTCTCCATCAAGGTCACCGACTGCCATCTTCTGGGCAGGATAATTGCCCTGGAACTTGATACTCACATAATTATTCTCAAGGACGGGAGAAGCTTCCGAAACCTTAATCTCCTTACGGCCGTCCAAAGCGGCCACACGGTACAGACTTGAGGCCGTACCCTTGGTATCCACATAGTCTGTAGTCGAAGAAACGGGTCTGGAATTCAATTTCTTCCAGTTTTTTCCGTCTGAAGACCTGTAAACGTTGAAAGCCACAGCGGGAGCATCGGTCTCGAGAAGACGCCATCCGACATAGACTCCCGAGTCAGTTTTCACTGCCACCACGCCGCGGTTCAGATTCTCTTTCACCCTCGCGGTGGCCCAGCCTTCAACCTTAGGCTTGGGTACCGTTCGGATATCATTGGCCTGTGGAGTCAGAATCTCATAATTGTACACTCTTTCGTTGGAATCCTGCCCGAATGTTGGAAATGACACTGCAGATGCCAGCAACGCCATTGCCAGAATTGTAGTTTTTTTCATAAAAAAGTTATTATTGATGCGGTTCGATTTTTTGAGACAATCTCAAAAGCATCCAAATGTTCACATCCAAATGTTCACATCTAAATGTTCACATCCTCAAGCTCTTCCTCGCTGCGGAGATTGGCCCGTATGAAGTTCTGTCTTTCTATTGTATTGTCCCCCATATAGAAAGCCATTATGTCTGAGATGGACTCCTCGTCCGCGAGCTTGACCATATCCAGTCTCATCTTTTCTCCGATAAAGTCAGCGAATTCTCCTGACGAAATCTCTCCAAGGCCCTTGAAACGAGTGATTTCCACTCCTGTCTTCAGTTCCGACACCGCCTTCTCCTTCTCTTCGGGAGAGTAGCAGTAACGGTTCTCCTTCTTGTTGCGCACGCGAAACAGCGGAGTCTGGAGTATGTGGACGTGGCCACGGCGTATGAGGTCGGGGTAATATTTCATAAAGAAGGTGAGGACGAGCATACGGATGTGCATTCCGTCGTCATCGGCATCGGTAGCCACGATGATGTTGTTGTAACGCAGGCCTTCAAGATCATCCTCAACCCCGAGAGCCGAAATGAGAAGGGTGAGTTCCTCGTTCTCGGCAACTTTCTTGCGGCTCTCCTTGTAGCAGTTGATGGGCTTGCCTCTGAGCGAGAACACTGCCTGACAGTTGGCGTTGCGCGCCTTGGTGATTGTTCCGCTCGCCGAATCGCCCTCTGTGATGAATATGCTGGAAGCTTCGATATCATCCTGAGTCTTATCCGTAACCTTGTCGTTGAAGTGGTAGCGGCAGTCGCGCAGTTTGCGGTTATAGACATTGGCCCTCTTGTTGCGTTCGCGTGTCTTCTTCTGAATGCCTGATATTTCCTCCCTCTCCTGCTGACTGGACTTTATCTTGTCCTCTATCACGGGGACAAGGTCCTTGTGCATAGTGAGATAGTCATCCAAAGCCTTGGCCACAAAATCATTCACAAAGGAACGTATGGTCTGGCCGTGTTCTCCCGTAGCAGGCTTCTCCCACATATAGGTGGACCCCAGCTTCATCTTGGTCTGAGCCTCGAAAGTAGGTTCCTGAATCTGTATGCTTATGGCTCCGACTATACCCTGACGGCAATCTTCCGGTGCATAGTTCTTCTTGAGGAATTCCTTGAGGGTCTTGGCCACAGCCTCACGGTATGCGGCCAGATGCGTACCTCCGTCGCGGGTGTTCTGCCCGTTCACAAAGGAGGAGATGTTCTCTCCGTAGGCATTTCCGTGAGTGAGTACAATCTCTATGTCCTCACCTTCAAGATGAATGGGAGGATAGAGAGGAGACTCGGACAGATTCTCGTTCACGAGGTCAAGCAAACCGTTCTCCGACTTGTAGGAGACACCGTTCAGCACCAGCACCAACCCTTTCTTGAGGTAGGAGTAGTTCTTTATCATTGTCTCCACAAAATCCATATTGTAGTTGAAATCCTTGAACAGTGCGGCATCGGGAAAGAACTCCACGAGGGTCCCGTTCTTCTCCTTGCTGTCGTTCATCCCGCTGTCCTGAAGAATTCCTTTCTCGAACCGGGCCCAGGAAGCCTTGCCGTCCCTGTGGGAGCAGACATAGAAACTCTCGGACAACGCATTCACTGCCTTGGTACCCACTCCGTTCAGTCCGACCGATTTCTTGAACACCTTGTCATCGAACTTGCCTCCGGTATTCAGGATGCTCACGGCCCTCACCACGGCATCAAGAGGAATGCCGCGTCCGAAGTCGCGCACTTTCACGTGATTGTCCTCAATATTGACCTGTATCTGCCGGCCAAAGCCCATCGCGAACTCGTCTATGGAGTTGTCGATTATTTCCTTGAGCAGTACGTATATTCCGTCGCTGGGATTGCGGCCGTCCCCCAAACGGCCGATATACATACCCGGACGCATCCTGATATGCTGGACACCTTCGAGGGTGCGGATGCTGTCGCCAGTATAGTTGTTCTGAAGTTCTTCAGCCATTTTTATCACTTATCACTTTTTCTTCACCACCTTGCCCTTGAGATGCAGCATAACCGGCTTGTCGGAACTTGAGAGATACACTGTCAGGGTCTTGTCGAAGGGATAGGGGCCGTCGTCATTGGCAAATGTAGCCGTCACTTTTCCTTCCTTTCCGGACGGAATAACCTCACGGGTCCATTCCACCTCTGTGCAGCCGCAGGATGCCACGGCCGCAAGAATGCTGACTTCGCTTCCGCTCTCGTTGATAAGGGTGAAACAGCAGGTCTGTGGACCGTCAGCGACAGTAATGGTTCCAAAATCGTGCACAGTCTTGTCGAAATGCGCAACTGGGGCTGCAAGAAAGGCCAGAATAAAAAGCAAAAATTTCATACCTCGCAAAGTTACTATAAATTTTTATCCCCTTTCAGAATCTGTTTTGAAATGTTTAGTGAATCTCAAAAAATAACTTGGTAATCCTGTCTTCGTCTTGATTTTTGACTTTTTTCCATTACATTTGCAGAACGAAACATAAATAATAACCAAACAATAAGATTATGGCTTACAAAATTTCTCCAGACATCTGCGTGGCCTGCGGTTCATGTCAGAGCGTATGCCCTTCGGGTGCAATTTCAGAAGGTGACGCATATTCAATAGATCCCAACGTATGCATAGGATGCGGCGCTTGCGCTGACGCCTGCCCTATGGGAGCTATCTCAGCAGAAGAATAATGAAAATGAAGCGATTCATCACAGGGGCTCTTGCAGCCCTTTTTTGTTTTGTCTGCGGCGCTCAGAACGTGGCAGTGTTCGGTGATTCCTACTCGACGTTCAAGGGCTGGATTCCGGAAGGATACGACATCTGGTATTCCGAGAGGCCGATGGGAGACAATGATGTCGTGAAGGTTGAAGACACCTGGTGGAAGCAGGTGGTTTCCAGAATGGGATACACGCTGCAGATGAACAACAGTTGGAGCGGTTCCACCGTGTGCAATCACGGGTACCGCAATCAGGATTACTCTGACCGGTCATTCCTCACCCGATGCCCCCTTGTGGTGCCGGAGGGAAATGCCCCCGACATTCTTCTGATTCTTGCCGGAACCAATGACTCCTGGTGCGGGGCCCCGATGGGGGAGGTGAAATACTCGGACTGGACGGTGGAGGATTCATATTCATTCCTACCCGCTTATTGTCAGATGCTCGACACTCTGTGCAGACTCGCACCGGGAACCAGAATAGTGAACATCATCAATGACGGCCTCAAACCGGAAGTCACACTCGGAATACAGGAAATATCCCTGCATTATGCCCGCACCACCGGCTGCGATGTGGAATTCCTGCTTCTCAAGGACATTGACAAACGTATGAACCACCCTTCAGTGCTTGGTATGAAGCAGATTGCCGACCAGGTATGCGAACTGCTCTCTAAAGACTGACAGGCTATGTGGAGACGATTCTGCGCCTCTCTGCTCAGGCGTATGGGATGGAAAATTGTGGGGGGGGCCGCTCCCGAAAAAGTGTGCGTCATTCTGGGAGTGCCTCACACCTGCATAGCTGATTTCTTTGTCTCATATCTGTTTTATACCGGAATAGGACACACTGCACACATTATGATAAAGAAGGAGTTCTTCTTCTGGCCTGTGGGGCCGATTCTCAAAAAGCTCGGCTGCATCCCTGTGGACAGGAGCAACGGGGCCACGGTGGTGCGCAGCGTCATAAGCGCAGCCTCTGCAGCCAAAGGTGAATTCCACGTCTGTATAGCCCCGGAGGGAACACGCAAACCGGTCCACAAATGGAAAATGGGCTATCATATGATTGCATCAGCACTCGGTTGCCCCGTCTATCTCGGATTCTTTGACTGGGAGAAGAAGGAAATAGGAGTCGGGGAGAGGTTTGATATCTCTGATAATGCCCGTGCCGATACCGACAAGATTCAGTCCTTGTATGAAGAGAAAGGCTACGGAGCCAAGTACCCTCAAAAGTATTGCACACATTGAAAAATATTCCTATATTTGCAGCCCCTTTGAAAGAAGGGGCTAATTATTAACAGTCAATTACAAACAAAATGATCAAACAGTACGAAACCGTTTTCATTGCAACTCCCGTTTTGTCTGATGCCCAGATGAAGGAAGCGGTTGCCAAGTACACGCAGTTCATCACCGCCAACGGCGGAGAAATCGTGTACGAAGAGGACTGGGGTCTCAAGCAGCTTGCATACCCCATCCAGCACAAGACCTCAGGATTCTATCACCTTATCGAGTTCAAGGCCAGTCCTGAATTCGTGGCATCCCTCGAGACCCAGTATCACCGTGACGAGCGTATCCTTCGCTTCCTCACCGTAGCCCTTGACAAGGACGCTGTCGCATACGCCGAGCATCGCCGCGCAAAGCGAACTGCAACCACCGCAGAACCCAAGGCTGAACCCGCAGCAGAAACAGCAGAAACAAAAGAGGAGGAATAATATATGGCAAACATAGAGAACAACGAGATTCGTTATCTGAACCCTCCCACCGTAGAGGTTCGCAAGAAGAAATACTGTCGCTTCAAGAAGGCCGGCATCAAGTACATTGACTACAAGGATCCTGAGTTCCTCAAGAAGTTCCTCAACGAGCAGGGTAAGATTCTCCCCCGCCGAATCACCGGAACATCCCTCAAGTTCCAGCGTAAAGTCGCTCAGGCAGTGAAGCGTGCACGCTCCCTCGCCCTTCTTCCTTATGTTACTGACCTCCTTAAATAATCGAGAGCTATGAAAATCATCCTCAAGAAAGAAGTCACCAATCTCGGCGAGGCCGGAGAAGTGGTTGAAGTTAAGACTGGTTACGCTCTCAATTATCTGGTTCCCCAGGGTTACGCATCAGTAGCTACAGTTTCTGCGCTCAAGCAGCACGAAGAGACCCTCCGCCAGAGAGCTCACAAAGAGGCCAAACTCGTGGCAGATGCACAGGCACTCGCAGCTAAGATATCCGCTGTCGAGGTCAAGCTGAGCGCAAAGGTTGGCGAAAGCGGAAAGCTCTACGGAGCCGTCACCGCAGCACAGCTTGTAGAGGCTCTCGCAGCACAGGGCATCGAGGTCGAGAAGAAGAACGTCACAGTTCCCGAAATCAAGGAGACTGGAGAGTTCGAGGCCAAGGTCAAGTGCTACAAGGGAGTGTTCGCCACCGTGAAACTCATTGTTTCCGCAGCAGAGTAATCAGCTCAAACGATAGCTATTTTACACCAAAGAAGAAGGTGACTGAAAAGTCTGAAGACTGTCAGTCACCTTCTTCTTTGGTGATAATATATTGGGGAAGTTGAAAGTCAGAATGTCACAACGGCCCCGATAAACAATATGGTGTCAGTGCTTGTTTCTCTGATGACGAAGATATAAGGCCTGTCCACAGTTATCGAAGGTGTCCGCTCTCCTCCAAAGGATTCCTTCAACATTCCAACCATAGTGGCAGCTGCGGCTTCCGTACCTTTTTCCGTTACTTCGATATACGACTTCTGACGAATCAGGCCGATGAATGAAGATTCATCGCTCATCCCTGAAAAGTCTGTGTCTGGAAGAAAGGCCTTCTTCATCCCCAGGGACTTGAGATTGTCAATCAATGATTCAGCGGTGTATTCCATCTTGAATCCTGGCATATTAAGGGCAATTGCTGTCTTCTGCGCCGTTGATACAAGATTTTCGAACTTTTCCCCACTCAGAGCGGCAATTGATTCATATATCCGGTCTTCCGGGTTGCTGCCCGAATCATTTGAAAGAAGGATATCGAATGCGAAAGAGCCGTTGCCGTATGGAATTTCAACGAATGTGAATTCCGAACTTTTACAATATGGAAGTAGTTGGACCCCACTGTGCATCATTTGAACAGAGCAATATTCTGGGAAAAGCCCCATTTCGCTGTCCCTCTCCATTATTAAGGCTTCGTTGTAGCAATGGAACCTTAAGTTTGTACTATACTCGAATTCGTTTGTCCAATCTGCCTTGAAGTATAGGGAGTTAAGCAGACACATACACAAGTCGTGGATTTCGCTTGCAGTAGTGATAGCCGGTATCTTTCCTCTGGTCTTGTCAAAACACCATCCATTGATTTCGTCAGCAGTGGATGCTTGCTTGAAATCCCTTGTTCGGACAGTGGCATCATACCAGTATTCGGAATATTCCTTGAAACTGTCCTTGACCGGAAAGCTCCTGTCTGACCAGATTGAATTCACGATGTCGGTCTCAACCTTTGCATCTGCGGTCTGCAAAGTGTTTGACAGATTCTTGAAATATGACACAAAATCCTCCTGGCTCACACCAGAAAATCCCAGAACTGTTTTCATCTCCTCCGCAGTATCGCCTTCGGCGCCTCCTTCTGTCATAGAAAGGGCCATTGCAAGGCTGAGAGGAGAGAGCAAGATGTTCTTTCCGTGCAGATTCACGGCGGCTTCTTTTTCAATATCAGCAGAAACTGCCCTGAAAATGTCTATTGAAAAATCCTTTACGCCCCAGTTGATCTGCTCCATTGTACTTTTTGGCGTTTCCGTTCGCCCGGTCCTTTCCAGTATGCCCGATGTCTGCTTGGAACAGGATGAAAGGACTGAAACAACGGTAATTGCAATAAAAAGAGTCGAACGTATCATCTGCTTATCTGACATAACAGGTTTCATTTGTTCTTGTTCTTGATCTTGATCTGAATTATCAAACCAGTTGTCACTGTTATGCTTACAGGATTGATTGGAATGTAATCGGACGTGAGCGGGTTCACAACCGAGTCAGCTCCAAGGAAGAAGTTCAAGAAGCCCAGATTGAAATTCAACGCCGCCCCCATTGTACTGCCAAATGGCGTATAACCGTAATTGACGGTGGCACTTATATTTTTGATTGGGGTAATGGTAGCGCCGACCCTGATATCGCTGTATGAACAGTATTGTCCTGTCACGAATGTCCCGAGCACACGGGCGGAAAGGTTTTGGTAGAAAGGCATCCTGTACTTGGCCCCGACCCTGATTGTGGTGGGAAGACCCACTGAAGTACGACCGCATTCACTTCCCTTGAATTCCAACAGGTCATCAAGCGTAACATCCTTTTCAGTGGATAATTCCTTATTCTTGTATTCCATAAGTCCGCTGATGTTCCTGTTCCAACGGATTCCTCCAATATCCTGAACAGCCAAATCCACATCAAGATTCTCGACAGGAGTCCATATCGCACCGATATCCACTCCAAATCCGAATCCTGCAAGGCCGAACTCTCCAAGTTCGAAATTCGGAAAGTCATACTTATCCCCTGTCTTGCTGAGGGTGACAAAGGGAGTCGAAATGCCGAACATTCCATTACCCGAAGCATATACCTTGCCTTTCTCCTTGTCCATCTGAACAGTGATGTTGCTGATATTCATTTCTGCAAGAGCAAGACCTACGAGAGCTTTGACTCTTATGCCTGCACGCAGTTTGTTCCCGAATTTCATCGAATACCCGACGGCACATTCGGCGTAATTTGATGACCATAGGCTGAAATCACTGATTGAATAGCTGTTGCCATCCTTGACTCCAAGTTTCATTATTTCGAACAGGGATTTGGGAGCCGATACGTTTTCCATTGAGCGTGGGCCGAAATCGAATGTCAGGAAACCGGACTTCCCTACTCTGGTTCCAAGGTTAAGAATGCTCATATTAATACCTGCTCTCGCCTGATTGATTGGTTTGAATTTGTCCAGGAAGTCAGAAGCGGAGACTCTCTTGTCCAATCCAAAAACAAGTTCCCCATCTACCGGAAAGAAGAGGGAAGACGGACCGAGGTTGGTTTGCGCCAAGACATTGCTGTTGCCCAATGCCAAACCAAAATAGGTACTCACCTCATCGGCACTGCACTGCGCCGGATTGATAAGATGGCCAAGGTTGTAGTGATCCAGAAAATAAGCTGAATTCATAGTCTGAGCTGCCGCTCCGGTGCAGGACAGAATGACGACTGAGACCACAGCTGAAGTTATTCGTAATATATTCATATTGTTCATTGTCAGAGTATCATATTGTTGTACTGTCACGATAGTTGTTCAGGTCAGGAACGAATGCCGGAATCCGGACAGTCTCAGTCTTGAAAAGATTTTTGTTGTGCAATCTGTCAATCCTTTCCTTCAATTCCTTGTCAGCACATACGCCTTCACGAATATAATGGTCAAGTGTTTCATATGTGAAACCAAGTTTCACTTCATCGGGGAGGGAGCCCGGTAGACCGTCATCAGGAACCTTGTTCACCCAGACAGAAGGAAGTCTGAGAGCACGTCCTACACCCAGAACCTCCCTGACACACAGTTTTCCAAGAGGAGAGAAGGCTCCCGCTGCGTCACCGAAAATTGTAGCATAACCGATGTAGTCCTCACTGAGGTTGCAGGTATTGGCCACAAGTCCGCCTTTTGTCTGTGCCACGGCATAGAGAACCGTCATCCTGATTCTTGGCGGGATATTCAGGACACTCTGAGAGGTAAAACCTCCTTCAATCGAATGTGACTGAAGAAGAAAAGACCTTTCAATGTCGCCGATATTGATACAAATATATGTAATTCCAAGATACTTGCAGATAAGGTCGGCATCGTTGATACTTTGGTTTCCAGATGGCAGAGCCACTCCTATGACGTTTTGCGGTCCAAGAGCCTTCGCGCACAGAGCCGCTGCCACCGTGCTGTCCTTCCCGCCGCTAATACCGAGAACCGCTTTGCATCCCGGAGCGTTTTCCGCGAACCAGTTCTTGATCCAAAAGACGCAGTCATCAGCCAATTTTAAGTAATTCATATAAAAAACGCTTGACTAAACAGTACCCTATCCTTCCATTATGATTGTGCTTCCAGTTCCTCTCTGATTTTCTTCATTATTTTCCATCTGTACTTGGAATTGTTGTATCTGCTGACGTCCACTCCGCGCTCAAGACCAAAACGAATCTCCCGCATCTAAATGGAAATGCAAGTCAATGACAATGCAGATAAATTCCATTTCAAAAGAATGGTAAGCCCCAACAAGACAGATGATATTCCAATAATGACGGAGGCAGTGATGAGAAAAGCGACAAAACGGTTCATAAGTCTCGTGGTATCATTTCTCCGGCCTCTGGATGAGTTCGTAGAAGTTGCCTGAGTCAAAAAGTTCAGCTGCAACGGCCTTGACCTTTTCGGGAGTGAGTGCATTCACAGCAGCCTCGTATTCACCTATATAGTCAATTCCGTGAAATATATTCATCCTCAAAGCCTTGGCCCAATATGAATCGGACTCCTTGTTCTCCGGCAACTTCTTCGTGGCGTTCTTGAGAGCCATACTGAATTTATCGGCATCAGGGCCGTTCTCAGCGATGTCACGGAGCCCTTTTACTGCCAGCTCACGCAGACGATTCACCTGCTCTTCATTGGTCTTGAATGACACACGAAGCGATGCATCCTCATAGGGCTTGGTCGAGAGATTCACAGAGACGCTTGCACCGTATGTGCCACCCTCTTCTTCACGCAGAGTCTCCACATACACCATATTCAGAATATATGAAAGGGCGGAATATGCAACTTCCGCTTCTCTGGAATATGGTCTGGGCTTATGATATATCTGCATCACGGATACGGTGGGAGTTTCCATCCTGGTACTGAAATCGTTCACTACCCTGCCATCGACATAACCTTCATTCGTAAACCTCCAATCGCTGACCTTGTTGCCTGACGGCAGCGAACCAAGGTATCTTTCAACCAGTGGAACAATCTCCTTTTTGTCGAAATCTCCTACTATGAAGGTAGTTGCCCCTTTGACTCCGTCAAACAGCTTGCGGTACACATTCTCTATTCCCTCCAGACTTGACTTGGCAAGCAGTTCTTCGTCTATCAAAAGATTACGTTTATTCTTGAAAGCCGTCTCATAATATTTCTTCTCCAATAAATAAGACGGGGTGGTTACAATGTTCGGAAGCTGGGTTTCAGCAATCTTTCTTCCGGTGGAATACTCGTCAGCATCAAATCTGGGCTGAGTGAACCATAGGTACAGCAATTGAAAAGCGGTTTCAACATCCTGCCGCGATGAACCGGACTCGATACCGTGGGTATAAGTTCCGATTGTAGGAGAGCAGGATACCTGCTTGCCTGCCATCATCTTCCTTAAGGTTTTTTGGGAAAAATCACCTACTCCACTGTAACTCAAGTACAAATTAAAGATACTCGATTCGACGTCCACGAGTTCTTCTTCGCTCAGAAGGCTCTTGCCTCCTTTCTTGAAAAGCGAAACCGAAACGTTGTTCTTCTGCCGGTCACTCTTGAAGAGTACTACATTCATACCATTGGACAGAGTCAGTATTTCGGAACCGTATATACCCTTCGAGGTCTTTTTCACCTTGC
>DCIN01000028.1 GCA_002315815.1 Bacteroidales bacterium UBA1725
GCTGGATGAAGTCGGCCCCCCGGGAGAGCCAGTCAATCTGGAACTGGCACTGTGAGGGAAGAACGGGCAGAAGAGCGTCGAACCTGTTCACTGTTCTGCTCCCGAACACGAGCTTGTGGAATTTGAAGAAGTTGTAGCCGTGCTCATACACGTTCACCTGCAGTTCACTGTTCCCCGGATATTCAGTAAGCCTGTTGTGATTGGAGAATGTGATTATGTCATAGTCGAACTTTTCATAAGCATCGAGCACCTCGGCGGGCCAGTAGTCACATTCGTTCAACAGAGACTTGACTCTGGTATGGGTATGGAAATTGGCCCGCTTCCAGCCGAGGCTGTCGACATAATGCCTGTATGGATTGAATATGTCGGGGCCGGAGAACGGACGCGCTTCGGCGAAACGGTATATCGGACTCACCGAAGTGACGAAAACCGCCAGAAACACGACCAGTAAAAGGCTTGCCAGGAGTTTCAGGGAAATGACAGCAATCTTTCTCATAGCACAGAACCTTTCCGTCAGAGCATCCCGAGCACTTTCTCCATACGGATGCCGCGGGAACCCTTGACGAGTATGAACATACCGGAAATTCTCTTGTCCGACAGCCAGTTGGCCAATTCTTCCGAAGAATCGAACAGCAGGAATTGTTCTGCCCCGGCCGTAATATTGCCGGATCCCTCCGCGTTCACAGCCTTGCGGAATTCCTCACCGACCAGACAGGCCTGAAGCCCCAGATCGCCAAGCTTGCGGACGATTCTTCTGTGCTCATCCAGCGAGCTTTCTCCTAACTCCCTCATATCACCGAGGAGGGCGAGTTTCCTTTCCGCCCTGATGGATGCGAAATTGTCCAGAGCCACCGACATCGAAGTGGGATTGGCGTTGTACGCATCCACAATGACTGAATTGCGCTCCGTCCTGCTCATCTGAGACCGGCTGTTGTCGGGGTTGAATGACTCCACTGCAGCTATGGACTCTTTGCGGCTCACCCCGAAGTAATCACCCACACATATTGCGGCCAGCACGTTGGACGCATTGTATGACCCCACAAGTCCGGTATTTATTGTTCTTCCGTCCAGTTTCATCCTCAAGAAAGGTTCCGACGAATCCGGAGCAATGATTTCCACACCCTGATAATCTATTCCATATTCAAAGAAATGACAGGGCAGACCGGCAGACATTTCCCTGAGATCAGCATCATCGGCATTGAGGAAAATCACAGAGCCCTGTCTGTCTGCGAGCCATCTGTAGAGTTCCCCCTTGGCCGCCTTGACTCCCTCGAAAGACCCGAAACCCAGCAGATGAGCCATACCGACATTGGTGACCAATCCGTAATCAGGACGGCTGACCTTCACCAGTTTGGCAATGTCGTCGGGGTGGTTGGCGCCCATCTCGATTACGGCTATCTGAGTGTCCTGATTCATTTTGAGAAGCGAGAGAGGGACCCCGACATCGTTGTTCAGGTTGCCTTCGGTGGCACAGACCCTGTACTTGCGGGAGAGGACCTCGGCAATAAGGTTCTTGGTTGTAGTCTTGCCGTTGGTACCGGTCAGACCTATCACAGGAATCCCCAATGTCTCCCTGTGCTCTATGGCAAGTGCCGTCAGTGCTGCAAGAGTATCCTCGACAACGATAAGTCGGGAATCACCCGAAGCAGCGTCGGACGGGACGGATGCGGCAACTGCTGAGTCGGAGCTCACAACGGCGAATGCCGCCCCATTCTCCAGCGCACGCAGAGCATAATCATTCCCGTCATAGTTTTCTCCTTTCAAGGCGAAGAAAAGTTCTCCGCCGCTGATTCTGCGGCTGTCGGTTGCGACTCTGCCGCCGCAGTCAAGATATTTCGAATAAAGTTCAGTCATACTGTCAATTGTGGATGTCACTTGACTCCGGTGCTTCCAAATCCGCCGCTTCCTCTTTCCGAAGCGGACAGTTCGGCACTTTCCTCCCAATCAATCTTCTCGTGCCTTGCCAGCACCAGTTGGGCAATCCTTTCGCCCTCCTCCACCAGGAACTCTTCTGAAGAGAGGTTCACGAGAATCACGCACACCTCTCCCCTGTAGTCGGAGTCTATGGTTCCGGGGGCGTTAAGCACGGTGATACCTTTCTTGGCTGCAAGTCCGCTTCGCGGACGCACCTGCACCTCATAACCACGGGGAATTTCAAGATACAGACCTGTGGGGACCATAGCCCGGCCCAGAGGTTTCAGCACTATGGGGGCGTGATTTGCAGCCCTTACATCCATCCCGGCCGAGAATTCGGTCGCATATTCCGGAAGTGCATTTCCGGATTTGTTCATTACCCTGACTTTCATATTGCTATTTTGGAGCGATTCTGTACAATACCGCCGCAATCACCGTAAACACGATATTTGGCAGCCATAGGGCCACTCCCGGAGCAAGGGTGTCCGTATATACGAACATCTCGCTGAATTTCAAGAACAGGACATAGGTGAATGCCAGGCCAATGCCCAGACCGAGATTCCAGCCCGTACCTCCCCTTCTCTTCTTGGATGAAAGGGAGACACCGATGATGGTGAGGATGAACGCAGAAAAAGGCAGTGCCATACGGCGATGTTTCTCAATCAGGGCATACATCACGCCCGTGTCCCCCCTCATCTTCTGCATTTCTATCAGTTCCTGAAGCCTGCGAACCGGAAGTCTCTCCACGGTCTTCTCGTTGCGATAAAAATCATCTATCTTGAGAGGAATCACTGTATCCTTCTGGCTTCCTGTCTGCACTTGGTCCTCAAGTCCTGTACTGTAATCTCTGAGAAACCAGTTTCTCAAATGCCAACCGTCCATAGTACTGTCCCAGACGGCGGCCTCTGCAGTGAGTTTGCTCGTGATTCTGTTGCCTTCTATGGTCTCGAGAGTGAACTTCTGGGCCGTTTGGGTTATGGAGCTGAATGAGCCGATATAGACGAACTCGCCCGGAGCGATTTGGAAGTGTATGTTGTTTGTCTTGTACTCGTTGTGCCACTGAACGTATTTCTCTTCGAAATCCAGTCTGCTCACATTGGACCTTGGGATTACGTACAGGTTGAGCATCAGGGAAAGAAGAGCAATCAGAAAAGCGGACAAAAGATAGGGCACAATCATCCTGTGAAAGCTGACACCGCCGGACAGTATGGCAATGATTTCGCTGTTTGCCGCCATTCTGGACGTGAAGAAGATCACGGTGATGAAGACGAACAGGGGCGAGAACATATTCATAAAGTAAGGCACGAAGTTCACGTAATAGTCAAAGACAATGGCCTTGAGGGGTGCGTTGTACCTCACGAAATCGTCCAGCTTCTCGGAAATGTCGAAGATGATGACAATGCCTATTATCATAACGAGTGAAATGAAGAAACTCATTATGAATTTCTTCATTATATACCTGTCGAGAATGCCCGGCTTCCAGATTTTCATAGGCGGGAAGATATTTTCTTCACCGTCGCATCCTTCCAGGATCGGAAGTCTCCGGCCTCAATATGGGCGCGGGCTTGTGAAACGAGGTCCAGATAGAAGGCAAGATTATGCTCGCTGGCTATCATTGCAGAGAACATCTCTCCGGCAATGAACAGATGGTGAAGGTAGGCCTTGCTGTACGCTTTGTCAACAAATGAGGTGCCGGAAGGGTCAAGTTCCGAGAAATCGTCCGCCCACTTGGCGTTGCGCATATTCATTATTCCGTTCCAGGTGAAGAGCATTCCATTGCGTCCGTTGCGGGTAGGCATCACACAGTCAAACATATCCACACCTCTGGCAATGGCCTCGAGTATGTTGGCAGGAGTGCCCACCCCCATCAGATACCTTGCCTTGTCGCGTGGAATCACAGGTTCCAGCACCTCGAGCATCTCGTACATCTGCTCCGTAGGTTCGCCCACAGCCAGACCTCCAATGGAGATGCCCGCCTCTGCAAATTCGAGTGCGTGCTCAGCCGCCTCCACACGCAGTTGCGGGTAAATGCATCCCTGTATGATGGGGAAGAAAGTCTGATCATAGCCGTAAAGGGGTTCCGTCCCGTGGAAGCGGGCCGAGAAGCGTTCCAACCAGTTCTTGGTGAGGTTCAAAGACTTCCTGGCATACTGGATATCGGCGTCACCGGGGCAGCATTCATCAAGGGCCATAATGATGTCGGCTCCTATGATCCTCTGAGTGTCCACGTTGTTCTCCGGAGTGAAGATATGCCTGGAACCGTCGATATGGCTGTGGAAAGTGCATCCTTCCGGAGTGATTTTCCTTATCTGGGCGAGGGAGAATATCTGGAATCCGCCGCTGTCTGTGAGTATTGGACGATCCCAACCCTCAAACTTATGCAGCCCTCCCGCGGCCTTGAGTATGTCCAGGCCCGGACGGAGATAAAGGTGATATGTGTTGCCGAGAATGATTTGTGCACGCACATCCTCCCGAAGATCCCTGTGATACACCCCTTTCACGCTGCCCACAGTGCCCACGGGCATAAATATGGGAGTATGAATCTCCCCGTGCCCTGTCTGAATGAGGCCCGTGCGCGCCGCGGACTGCGGGTCGGTATGCAGTTTGGTGAATTTCATCTTACAAACTTACACAAAATCCGGCTAAACAGAAAACGTAAGTTTGCAGGTAAGCCGGAAAAAATATACTTTTGCAGACAATTCAAACACTTCCAAGTATGAAAAATACCAATATCAGCCTCAGGCTTGTTCTGATGAACTTCCTCGAGTTCGCCGCGTGGGGAGCCTACCTCACTTCTCTGGGGCGCTACCTCGGACAGATAGGTATGGGACCCCAAATCAAATGGTTCTATGCAATGCAGGGCATAGTTTCTATCTTTATGCCAGCCATTATGGGCATCGTTGCGGACAGGAAGATGCAGGCTCAGAAAGTGCTGTCGCTCTGCCACGGACTTGCCGGGTTGTTCATTCTGGTATCCGGATTCTACTGCAGACAGGCGGGGGCAGCAGTGGAGTTCGCCCCGCTCTTTGTTCTCTACAGCTTGAGCGTGGCTTTCTTTATGCCTACAATCGCAATATCCAACTCCGTGGCTTACAATGCACTCGAAGCCCGTGGCAAAGACCCTGTCAAGGATTATCCCCCCATCAGGGTGTTCGGCACCATCGGATTCATCTGCAGTATGCTCCTGACCAACTTTCTGAAGATAGGAGGAACTGCAATGCAGGATTCCTACACACAGCTCATCTCTTCCGGAATCTTCAGCTTTGTTCTCTGCGGCTACGCCCTCAGCCTCCCCGAGTGTCCGGTTAACGGGAAGGCGGAAAACAAAGGACTTGCGGAAGCACTGGGACTCAAGGCATTCTCCCTTTTCAAGGACAGGCAGTTTGCGATTTTCTTCATCTTCTCGATGCTGCTTGGCGCTTCCTTGCAAATCACCAACGGCTACGCCAACACCTTTCTGGGTTCATTCGGGGAGAATCCCGCATTTGCTGACAGTTTCGCTGTCAAGAACTCCAACGCTCTGATTTCATTGTCGCAGCTTTCCGAAACTCTGTGCATACTTCTGATTCCGTTCTGTATGAAGAAATTCGGCATCAAGAACGTGATGCTCATAGCGATGTTCGCCTGGGTTTTCCGTTTCGGCTTCTTCGGACTCGGACGCCCCGATATGCCGGGAGTTCTTCTCTTTGTCCTCAGCTGCATAGTATATGGTGTGGCGTTCGACTTCTTCAACATTTCCGGTTCGCTCTATGTCAACGAGAACACAGGCAAGGACATACGTTCGAGTGCACAGGGTCTGTTTATGCTGATGACCAACGGTCTGGGTGCCACCATCGGGACTCTTGCTGCAGGAGCGGTCGTGGATGCCTGCGTGTACAGCACCGCGACTCCGAACTGGAGCAAGGCTTGGTATATCTTCGCAGCCTACGCTTTCGTGGTGGGCGTGGCTTTCTCCTTCCTCTTCAAACCTTCCAGGAAACAGGAAGCGTCAAAGGCGGCCGGAATGTGAAGACCTGCGATGTCGGTGATGCGACTTCTTGAAGAATTTTCTGCGTATCCCGAAAAACAACAGCAAAGAAAAAGTAAGGGTGATGATGATGACCGTCTTGAGGTCGACACTGTCGCCCTTTACTCTTGACCACATAGCGATAAGCTTGTCGGTGTCGTCGCCCCAGTCGTGCATCAGTCCGCAGTTCTTGATAGTGGAACTGTCTGCATACAGTACGGGATTGACGTGCACGCTGTCGGCTCCTTCGAAGAAGTATGACAGGTCAATCGGGGGGAAACTCTCGTCAGTCTGCGATTCCAGAACTGAGATGTCTCCGTTGGCCGACACATAGCCCGTCTCCTCCATATTGCGTATTGCAATGTCCGGACGGCACATATAATCAATGAAATAGGTGGCGGCCTTCACGTTGCGGGCATACTTGGGTATGGCCCAACCGTCGAACCAGATGTTGCTCCCCTCGCCCGGCACTGAATACCTTAGTTCCACTCCGACTTCGGCTGCCTCTTCTATGGCCCAGACGGCATCACCGCTCCAGTTGAGACTCACATATCCCCGCTCCTGAGTCATCTGCTCCTTGCCGAAATCAGCCTCCCATCCGGCCACAAGATCACGTACGTCGCCCATAAAGCTCTCAACGGACGCGACAGCATCATCGGACGAGTCAAGCATAAGCTCATCCAAAGTCACCTCACCCGCCTCAAGATTTTCACTGTTGAGATGGATGAGGACTGGGCCGAACACGTCACGCGGAGCGTCCTTGACGAATATTTTGCCCCTGAACTTGGGGTTACGGAGAATCTCCCAGCTGGAGGCCTCCTCATCAGTGACATAAGAAGCATTGTACAGTATTCCTGTAGTCCCCCACATAAAGGCCACGGAATAGTCGTTGGCATCTATCTCAGGATTGATTCGGGAAAATATGCCGGAAATGTACGGACTGCGGTTGTTCCTTATGTAATTGATACTGTCAGGAAGTGACTCGAAATCAAGAGGAACTATCAGTCCGTTGTTGAGCATACGCTCGATGATATAGTCCGAAGGGCATACCACATCGAAGTCCTCGTGCCCCTTCTCAATCTTGGAGAGCATCACCTCGTTGATATCAAAGGTCTGGTAAATGACGTGAATCTCCTCCCCTGTCTGCTGCTCGTACCAGCTTTCGAATTCCGGCAGGACCGACTCGTCTATGTAATTGGACCAGTTGTAAACCTTCAGTACCTTGTCTCGGTTCGAGTTGCAGCCTGCGAATACGAGCAGGGCAAGCAGAATGCTAAACAGTCTTTTCATTCTTCACGAGTTCTTTGCTCCTTTTGTATTGTCTTAGATTGATGACCAGCACCAGTATGAAGACGAAGAGGAAAATCAGAGTCATCAGAGGTCTCAGCTCAGGGGTGAGTCCTCCCTTTCTGGCATCGGTGTAAATATAGGTGGAAAGAGTGTCCAGGCCGATGGTCCCCCTCGTGAAGAAGGTCACGGCGAAGTCGTCCAGCGACATTGTGAAAGCAAGTATGAAACCGCTTATCATACCCGGTCTGAGCAGGGGGACAAGCACTTTGCGGAGAGCCTGGAAGGGTGTGGCTCCCAGATCAAGCGCAGCCTCGTAAATATTCGGATTCATCTGAGAGAGTCTGGGCATCACGCTGAGCACCACATAGGGCGTGCAGAAAGTGACGTGCGCGAGGATAACTGTCACATAGCCCTGACTCAAGCCGAGGAACACGAAAAGGAGAAACAGCGACACACCCGTTATCACATCGGGATTGAGCATAGGAATGCTGTTCAGGAACTGCATTCCCTGCCTCCTTCGTCCGTGAAGGTTGAAGATGCCTATCGCAGCCACAGTACCAAGCAAGGTCGAGAGGGCTGCTGCCACAATTGCGATAATCAATGTATTCTGGACAGCGGACAGAAGTGACGGTCCTCCGCCCACACTGCCCGAAAAAAGATTACGATACAAATCCAGCGAAAAGCCTGTCCAGTTTCCAAGTACTCTGGATTCGGTGAACGAGAACACAGCTATGAACAGCACAGGGGCGTACAGGAGTATGAGCAGGACCCAAATGTAGGCGTTGGCGAGAAACTTTTTCATCACAACAGCCCCCCATCCCTTTCACTTTCAGCCTCCGAATCGGAGAAGAGAGTGGTCACACCTATTATCAGAAGCATCACCAGCGACAATGCTGCACCGTAATTCCACATAGA
>DCIN01000007.1:0-18934 GCA_002315815.1 Bacteroidales bacterium UBA1725
TCTGTCCTCAATAATACTCGTCAATTTTTACCAACTTATTTTTTTCTCTTTACTAATGATACTGGCATTGTTATATTTGTTTTGTTTATTCTGGTTTCAAGTATAGAACGTTATAACATAAATAGCAAACGTTATAACCAAATATCCTTTTGAAATAGTCAATCCTAAATAAGCAATTGTCAGTAAGCAATCGACACAATAAAAGCCTGTCATAATCTGAAGGCGGAGCAAGAGGACATAAACCTGGCGGCGAATGCTTCCCAGTTGTACCATTCGTGACCGCCATTGGTCACATAGAATGAATGGCTATAGGCTTTTTTCTCCAATTTCTTGTGCCAGTTGCACATATGAGGGTAGAAGAAATCTGTTTTCCCTATCATTATGCAGTAGTCCTGCGGCGGATTGACGAACTGGTTACCCATTTTTTCCCAAAGATGGGAATAGAAGCCGGAATACTTGCCCGGCTGTATGATTGAATGGGCCATAGGAGAGAACAAGCCAATCGAACCGAAGATATCGGGATTGCCCGCGCTTATGTATATGCTTTGCATCGCTCCGAGTGACATTCCGGCGATGGCTCGGCCTTCTTTTGAAGCTATCGTCCTGTATTTCAGATCTATCTCCTTGACTACGTTGGAGACAAAGAATGTTTCCACAGTTCCGTTCACACTGTAGAATGCACTTATTGCGTTCTTGGCACGTGAATGGCCGTAATCGATGCTGTCCCGGTAACTGTTCATATTCGGAAGAACAAGTATGAAGGGGTGTGTGTAAGCTCCGCTGCTCAGGCTGTCCACCAGCTGGAGTATTCTTCCCCTCTCTATCCAGGTCACTTCATTGCCGCGGGCACCGTGCAGAAGATACAGTACCGGATATCGATCATCGTTCTGATAATAATCCGCAGGAAGATATACAAGTGCCCTTCTCGAATGGAGCTTGGGCTCGTCGGACGGAATCATCGCATCCTCCAGAATGCCTTTCGGGCGGTAATCCGTGACCGGTTGCGGAAATGTCTCGTGACTGGCATAGCGTTGGGTCATTATTGAACACGAGTTCAGGATGAGAGCTATGACAATCCATATCGTAATTTTAAACCTGTTGTTCATTTTTGTGCAAAGTCATTTCAAGTCATTTCAAGTCATCTCAAGTCATTTCAAAGGTATGCTGATTATCGGAATAGAAGAACTTTCAGAACCGAATTTCAAGTCCGGCGGTGACGCAGAAAAGTTGTCTGGCTCCTTCCTTGTGTGTGAGTCTCCAGAAGCAGTCCACGCGGAATATCTTGAATATGTTGGAAATACCGGCTCCCAACTCTACATAGGGCACCTTTCCAAGAGTTTTCATCCCTAAGGGAAATTCCATTATCGCAGGGTTTTTCAAGGCGTTGTTACGGTCCGAAAGATTTCCCCAGGCCAGTTTCATAGAGAATTCCTCCCTCAGGTTCAATTTACTTATCAGAGGTATCTTGCCCAGGAAGAAACCATAGAAGTTGTGGTTCCAGAACAGGTCCGCCCAGCTGTCCGATGCGAATTCGAAGAAGTCCATACAAGAGAATGCCGACCTGTCCAGAATGTAGGTGCCATTGCCCGGGTGAAGGTGTAACAGTGGATAAGGCACCTCTCCCACAATGGTGCCCGCATTGAATTTCATCTTGGAGAATCCGAGGGGAGGGATTCTGAATTTCCAGTCCACCGAAATTTCGGGTTTCAGAAAGGCTACGTCGCCGGGTCTGATGCCTTTCACGCTTCCTGTAAGGTCCAGGGTGAGTACCGGGTGAAGGGTGTGAACATACGTTTTGATGAAATATCCGCGGTTCACCGTCTCTTCCTTCGAGAACCGTGCCGACAGATGTATCTCGTTGGTGGCAATGCTATGGACCGGACTACTGTCAGACATCATCATAGGCACGAATCTGTTTGAGTAATACCTCCTGAGAGCAATGTCCGCCTGGAAATTGAAGTTGATGTTGAATTCGTGTTCATACCTTGCGGAGAAGGACTGGAGAGGACAGAGTTTCTGAGCGTTTCCCTTGCCCAATACCGACGACAGTATATTGGCATCCGTGAAGTTGCTGTTGCTGCGTCCGAGTTGGAAAAGATCGTGGGAAGCCTCAAGTGTCAGCTTGCGGGTAGGATCCTTGCCGAACATCCTTTCGTAGCCGAGACCCCCCTTCCAGCTGTGGTCGCCGAAGCCGTAGGCAATGTATGCCGTCCATCTGTGTTTGGTGCTGAAATCTTTGGACGTATGTATTCCCAATCTCGTTCTGAATCCCTCCAGATTATTGAAGCTGAATATCTTGGCATAAGGTCCTATGCCTATCTTGCCTATGTCCCAGTAACCGGTGACCAGAGTGTTGATAATATCATATACCGTCTGGTACAGAGGCAAATCCTTGATGTCCTCCACCATCTTGTATATGTCCTTTTCCTTCTGAGTGAGTTCGTACGGCCTCACCGAAGCCCAATACTCCTCGTCCATCGAATTTGAATTCCCGGCTACTTCCACTTTCTTCAGGCTCTTGTTTGTGATTGCCTTATATGATGGTTCCTTGAAATTCTGTTCCCTCCTGCCCAGAACAGATATCATCTTGGACGAATCCGACAGGGCAATCGAGAAGTCGGCGTAGAGATTGTCCCTGCTGTAAAACCAAGAAGAGTCGGGGAGCTTTCGGTATTCCACGTCCATTACTATGTCCCTGAGCCAGTTGACATTGCCTCCGTGTTTCATTTTGGCGTGGATTGATCGTATGGCGAAATCGTAGGCGTCTATCTGCATCTCTCCGTCCAGAGCCGGACTCGATATTCCATTCTTCGGGTGATAGCGTATCAGATAGGTCTTGCGTCCGTCAACCTGAAGAGAATCGATAATGAAGTAGTTGTAATACAACAGTCCTCCGCTTTGGATGGGAGAGGGGAATTCCACACCGAAGCTGTTCACGAAGGGTTTGTAGAAGTCAGATTGGAGATGCATACTTCCCGTGAACTGGGTGAGAAGGTTGTTTTCCGGATTGATTCCCGAAATGCGGTTGGCGACTATGGTCTCGCTGTTTTTGTCAGGATTGCAGGAGTGGAAGCGTTTTACTATGGATTCAGATATCATCGTGGGCAGATAAGGCACACCGCTCACGGTACTGGTATCCATATAGTCGAATATGAATTCCATCTGTCTCATAAACTTCTTCCCGGAGAGCTGCTCCTCCGCATTGGTGAGGTCCAGTTCCATCTTGGTGTAAAGGTCGCAGCTGTAGTGCGGTTTGAGTTCCGGGCTGTTGCGCTGCCTGTTGGCATCTATGTTGGCCAGAAGCCTCTTTACCTTGTGGTTGTCTGCCTTTATCACCACGCTGGACAGTTCGTTGCCGGATAGTTTCAGAGTGAAGTTTACGTTGCTGAACTGCCCCGACTTGATTCTCTTTTCCTGGGAGTCGTATCCAAGAAGTTGGCAAACAAGAATGTCAGTGCTGTTTTCCCTAGTCTCCAAGGTATAGTATCCGTCCAAATCGCTGGTGACTCCAATGGTAGTTCCTTTCAGGAACACACCGGCGAAAGGTATGCCTTCCCCTGTATCTGCATCGGTGACCCTGCCGCGCAGTTTGGTGCTCTGTGCGGACATTCCGACCGACGCGAGAATCAGAAGCAGAGAGACAAGGAAACTTTTCATTTTCACTGACTGATGCTTTTTCTGAAAAGGCCGAATACTGATGATCCCGAACCTGACATTGATGCATATACGGCTCCGCGGGCATAAAAATCTTCTTTGAGTGCAGCTATCTCCGGATGAATCCGGAATACAGAGTCTTCGAAGTCGTTCACCACCGCATCCCTCCAAAGATCTGCAGGCAGGCTCAGAGCGTCGCGCAGAGAAGGGGCACAGCCACGAATGCAGGCGCTGTCATCTGCACGACGGGCGCTGTCATTTGCACGACAGGAGTTGTCATTTTCACGAGGCCTTATCTGAGAATATGCCTCTGCGGTGCTTACCGAAACTCCATTCGGGATTGCAAGTTCTATGCGGAATTGCGAGAGATCCATATCGAAGGGAGTGAGTATGTCCCCGCGACCTTCTCCGAACATAGGACGGTTATATATGAAGAAAGGACAGTCGGAACCCAGCTTTGCCGCACGTACGGCAAGCTGTTCGTCGGAAAGGCCGAGGGCGAACATCGAATTCAGCATCATAAGGGTAAAAGCCGCGTCTGCAGAACCTCCTCCCAGTCCGGCCCCTACGGGACTGTGTTTGGTAAGATGAATCTTCACCGGCGGAAGAGAGAATTCTCCGGAGAGCAGAAGACATGCTTTCCAGCACAAGTCATCCTCCGCAGGCCAGCGGCCTCCGTTCAGTTCCATCGATGCGTCTGAGTCACTTGGTTCTATTTCAAGTTCGTCCGTGTATCCGTCGTACGGGACAAAGAGTGTCTCCAGATCGTGAAAACCGTCTGGACGTTTCCTCAGGATATGCAGTCCCAGGTTGATCTTAACATTTGGAAATGATTTCATTGCGGAGGTTTTCAGGAAGTCTGGCCAGCACCGGGGCCAGGAATGATATTGTCTGGAGCCTCTTCGCTTCTGCTTCCGGAATCCCTCTTGATCTCATATAAAACTCCTCCTCCTCGTTCAGAAAGCCCGTGGTGGCTCCGTGCGAGCACTCTACGTCATCAGCGTATATTTCAAGTTGCGGATGCACTTCCGCTACGGCCCTTTCGGAGAGCAGTATGCTGTGACTCTCCTGAACTGCTTTTGTTCTCTGTGCTCCGTGTTCCACAAGTATGAGTCCGTCGAAGACCGCTCTGGAACAACCTCCCGCCAGACCCTTGAACAACTGGGATGAAGAGCAGTCTTCGGCCGAATGTTTCACCTTGATGTTAAGTGAAAGTTTTTCGTCAGTTGGACAGATATAAATTCCTGCCAAATCCAGAGAGGATCCGGGACCGCATAGATTCACGTCCAAATCCACCTTTACATCCGCACCGGCACAAGGAAGAAAAACCAGTGTCCAGGAGAGTGTATCTCCCGAATCCAGACGCACTTTGCGGGGAATCTCATCCCTGCCTATCAGGAATACTCTGTTCATCTGGAGTTCGTTGTCCGTCTGGAGTTCATTGTCCATTGTACAATTGTCCATTGTCAGTCAGTCTCAGTTGATGCCCTCGAATCCGTCCTGCCATATCGCTTCGGCAAGTTCAGGACCGCCGTTCCTCACAATTCTGCCTTCCTTCAGCACGTGGACGAAATCCGGACGAATGTATTCCAGCAGTTTCTGGTAATGCGTGATGATAATGAAGGATCTTTCTGGAGAGCGCAGAGCATTGACTCCGTCCGCAACAGTCTTGAGCGCATCAACGTCAAGTCCGGAATCGGTCTCGTCCAGTATTCCCAAAACGGGTTCCAGCATCGCCATCTGGAAAATCTCGTTGCGTTTCTTTTCCCCTCCGGAAAAGCCAACGTTCACCTCCCTTTTGGCGAAAGCACTGTCCATCCCTACAAGGGCCATCTTTTCCTTCAGAAGTTTCAGAAATTCCCCGGGTTTGAGATCCGGAAGCCCCGCTGCCTTGCGCTTGGCGTTCACTGCCGCCTTCATAAAATTGGTGATGCTCACACCGGGTATTTCGATCGGGTACTGGAAACTCAGGAAAATACCGGCCCAGGATCGCTCTTCAGGAGCCATAGCAAGCAGATTCTTGCCGCAGAACCGCAGTTCTCCTCCTGTCACTCCGTAGTCGCGCCGTCCGGTGATGACGGCTCCCAAAGTCGATTTGCCGGCACCGTTTGGCCCCATTACGGCGTGCACCTCTCCCTTTCCGATTCGCAAATCCACTCCCTTCAAAATTTCCTTGCCTTCAATGCCTGCGTGCAGGCTGTTTATTTCCAGCAGATAATTATTGTCCAATTTATGATCACCCATAAGGTCCATAATTTAAGAATGTTCACCTGAAAATGTTCACCCGACGGCACCCTCAAGGGATACCGACAGGAGTTTTCTGGCCTCCACTGCGAATTCCATAGGCAGTCTGCTCAATACTTCGCGGGCATATCCACCGACTATCAGGGCCACGGCATCTTCTTCGCTGATACCTCTCTGGCGGCAGTAGAAGAGTTGGTCCTCACTTATCTTGGAGGTTGTCGCCTCGTGCTCTACGGTGGAGGAAGGACAGGAGTTGCGTATCACCGGGAAGGTGTGGGCTCCGCAGTCGGAACCTATCAGAAGACTGTCGCACTGTGACCTGTTTCTTGCTCCGACGGCTCCGGGATTCACCATCACAAGACCTCTGTAAGAATTTTCGCTATGCCCTGCGCTTATGCCCTTGGACACTATTCTGCTTCGAGTGTTCCGGCCTATATGTATCATCTTGGTCCCGGTGTCGGCCATCTGACGGTTGTTGGTGAGAGCCACGCTGTAGAATTCCGAAGATGAATTGTCTCCCTTGAGTATGGTGGAAGGATATTTCCAAGTTATGGCTGATCCAGTTTCCACCTGCGTCCAGCTCAGATGAGCCCCTTCTCCTCGGCATATTCCGCGCTTGGTCACCAGATTCAGTATTCCTCCCCGTCCCTGTGCGTCGCCGGGATACCAGTTCTGTACTGTGGAGTATCTCACGTCGGCATCTTTCTCCACGATGATTTCCACTACGGCGGCATGCAACTGATTCTCGTCCCTCATAGGAGCGGTGCAGCCTTCCATATAGCTCAACTGTGAACCCTCGTCTGCGATGATGAGAGTTCGTTCAAACTGGCCGGTTCCTGCGGCGTTGATACGGAAGTAACTGCTCAGTTCCATAGGGCATTTCACTCCCTTCGGTATGTAACAGAAGGAACCGTCGGAGAATACGGCCGAATTGAGGGCCGCGAAGAAATTGTCTCCCACGGGTACAACGCTCGCAAGATATCTGCGCACCAAATCGGGGTGCTCCCTGACAGCTTCGCTGAAAGAGCAGAAGATTATGCCTTTTTCGGCCAGAGTCTTCCTGAAAGTAGTGGTTACGCTTACGGAATCGAATACGGCATCCACCGCCACTCCTGCCAGCATTTCCCTCTCGTTGAGCGGTATGCCGAGCTTGTCGAAAGTCTCCATAAGGGCAGGGTCGATTTCCTTGGGCCTGTCACTGTCCTTTCTTGGGGCTGCGTAGTATATGATGTCCTGATAATCGATGGGGGGCAGATTGAGATGGCCCCAGTGCGGCTCTTTCATCGTCAGCCACTTGCGAAAAGCGTCCAGACGGAAGTCCAGCAGCCATCCGGGTTCGCCCTTGATGGCGGAGATTGTCCGTATGATGTTCTCGTCCAGTCCTTTGGGGACATACTCCTGTTCGACTTCCGTCACGAAGCCTTCCTTGTAGTCCCTTTCGGTCATTTTTTGCAAGAACTCGTCCATAGCCTACAAAGATACTAATCTTTGACGGAATCCTTTTCTTCCTTTTTTACTATCTTTGCATAATATGGACAGTTTCGGAAGGATTTTCAGAGTGTCGGTGTTCGGAGAGTCGCACGGGCGCGGAGTGGGTGCAGTGCTGGACGGAGTCCCGGACGGAATCGAACTTGAAGCCTCTGATTTCCGCAATGACATAGACAGAAGAAGACCTTCCGGTCCGGCGGGAAGCTCCCGTCGTGAGGAAGACGTTCCCGAAATACTCAGCGGTTTGTATGAGGGACACACCACCGGAGCCCCGCTCACCATTTTTTTTCCGAATCACAATACCGAATCGTCAGATTATCAAGACTTTGACGCTCTTCCCCGTCCCGGACACGCAGACTATGTGGCGGCGGTCAAATGGGACTGGAACAACGACCCCAGAGGCGGAGGACATTTTTCGGGCAGACTCACCTTGCCGATAGTTGCCGCTGGCACCGTTGCGAAGAAAATACTTGACGGTATGTCCTTCAATACTTCGCTTGTGGAGCTCGGTGGGTCGCAGGAACGTGAAAAATGGGATGAGATGATACGAAGTGCGGCAGCGGAGGGGGATTCTCTCGGTGGCATTGTTGAGTGTGTGGTGGACAATGTTCCAATAGGACTGGGCGAGCCATTCTGGGACAGTGTGGAATCTCTCGTGTCCCACGCCGTTTTCTCCATCCCGGGTGTGCGCGGCATAGAATTCGGTGACGGTTTCCGTTCTTCCGCGATGAAGGGTTCGGAACACAATGACCCGTTCGGCCCTCAGGGGCCGATAAAAAACGGTTCCGGAGGAGTGAACGGTGGCATCAGCAACGGGGCCCCGCTGCGTTTCCGTGTGGCGGTGAAGCCCTGTTCCAGCATCTCAAAACCGCAGAAAACATATAATTTTGCCAAAGAAAAAATGGATACTCTGGTTGTGAAGGGCAGGCACGACCTGTGTTTTGCTATGCGCGTTCCTGTCATCGTCGAGGCTATGACTGCGATAGTGCTGGCGGATTTGGTGTAATGAGAAATGATAACCGATAACTGATAACTGATAACCGGCAATAATACGAACTATTAGATATGAAAAAAATTGTAACTGCAGTACTCGCACTGTTCATTCTTTGCTCCCAGGCCGGAGCGCAGACTCCCAAGTATGTCTTTTATTTCATAGGTGACGGTATGGGCCTCAGTCAGGCGTATGCCGCCAAAGCCTTTTATGGAGATGTCAATTTTATGAATTTCCCGGTACAGGGTTTCATCTCCACTGTATCTGCAAATTCTCTTGTCACCGATTCTTCTGCAGCAGGCACCGCTCTTGCAACCGGAGTAAAAATCAAGAACAGCGCTTTGGGTATGGATCCTGACGGCAACAGCCCCAGAACCATCGCTGAGTTTGCCAAGTCCAAAGGATATGGAGTAGGTGTTGCTACCAGTGTGGGAGTGAACCACGCCACTCCGGCCTCTTTCTATGGCCACGTTCCCAACAGGAATCTTTATGACCAGCTGGCCGACCAGCTCATCGATTCCAGAATGGACTTTGCAGCCGGTTCCACTTTTCTTACCGGCAAGGGCAGCAAGCCTCAGATGTTCATAGACAAGGCCAGAGAGAAGGGCATAGAAGTTTTCTTCGGAAAAGATGAATACAAGACAGTCAAAGGAAAGAGGGTTATATACCTGTCTTCCAACCCCGCCCAGCAGGCACTCAGTTATGCCATTGACCGCAGGAACGGAGAGACCAAGCTCGCCGATTTCACTGAAGGAGCCATCGATTACCTTTACAGCAACTTCCGCAAGGGTTTCTTCCTGATGGTTGAAGGAGGCAAGATTGACTATGCCTGCCACGCCAATGACGCTGCAGCCTGCGTTCACGAAGTGGCTGATTTGGCCGAATCCGTACAGCTTGCACTCAACTTCTACAAACAGCATCCCAACGAGACCCTTATCATTGTCACTGCCGACCACGAGACCGGAGGATTCACGATGGGAGCGGGAGCATACGAACTTCATCCCGATTTCCTGGCTTCGCAGAAAGTGTCCAAGGACGTGCTTTCAGCCAAGATTGCCGCACTCCGTATGACCAAGAAAGATGATGTGAGCTGGAATGACATAAAGAACCTGCTCAACAGAGAGCTTGGGCTCTGGGGCACCATTCCCGTCAATAAAATTCAGGAGAAGGTTTTCACTCAGCTGTACAAGGACTTGATTCTTGACAATTCCGGTGCTGTGGACGAGAACCTCTACTCCAAGAACGATCTTCTCACCAAGGCCGCAATAGATTATGTAAACAGGACGGCAATGACCACATTCGCATTCGGGTCGCATTCCGGAATCCCCGTTCCGGTATATGTCATCGGTGCCAAGTCCTCCAATTTCAAAGACTGTCACGACAACACCGACATCCCGAAGACGATTCTGTCCGTCACAGGCTGGGGCAGGTGAAACAGGAGTGAACAATTGTAAACGGCAGAGTCTATGAAGACAAATCAAGAGTACAAGAATGCCGCTCTGGCTGCTCTCAAGGGAAGATGGGCTCCTGCCCTTGTATCGGCAGTTGTATTTTTCCTGATAATCTATGTGCCACTGGGATTGATATTCACAGGCGAGTCGCTGAAAACACAAATACTGGACATAAAGAAGATGCTTCTCGCGACAAGATTATTGACCCTGGGCTATTACTTGTTTATGTTGTTTGTTGTGGTTCCATTGTCCATAGGTATAGCCAACTCCTTCCGGCTTCTTTATGAGAAAGGAGATGACAAGCTGACTTCCAATATGTTCAACATCTCCTTCGAAGATTATCTACACAAGGTATGGACGGTGTTGCTTATGGATATCAAGATTTTTCTGTGGTCTTTGCTTTTCGTCATCCCGGGAATCATCAAAGCAATGGAATATTCGATGACCTCATACATAATGGTGGAACATCCCGAACTTACCGCGAGAGAAGCCATCAAGGCGAGTTCCAGAATGATGAAAGGGCACAGGTATGATCTGTTCTGGTTGTACTTGAGTTTTTTCGGGTGGTATCTGCTCGCCACCCTCACTTTGGGAATAGGTATGTTCTGGCTTGTTCCATATTTTTGTACAACAGATGTAGCGTTTTATGAGAGCATCAAGGACGAAGGTCAGCCGGATATAGCCACAGATTGCATTTGATTGTCTGATTCGCCTTTCTAACGAAATGACTGATTTGGCAGAAAAGAAAAAGTCAGAAAAGAAAAAGTCAGGAAAGTTCCTGATGATACCAGCTTTGCTGGGAGCGAATTTCGTCTATTCCTGCACTTCGGTTTTCACAAAGCTGTCGAGTCTTCAGGAACCGTTGAGTGCCAAGTATTTCCTGTTTCTGGGATGTGCAGTATCCGTACTTGGAATCTACTCCATCCTCTGGCAGCAGATTATCAAGCGGATGCCGGTGTCTGAAGCGTATATGTACAAGGGAACTGTACTGCTGTTTGTTCTGGTCATATCCGCGGTTCTCTTCGGAGAATCCATCACACTGCATAACATCATAGGCGCGTCAATGATTGTTGGCGGAATAGTATTGTTCTCGAAGTCATGAGTATATGGCACGCAGTAGTGGCAGGTTCTGTCCTTTTGGCGGCATTCGCGCAAATGCTGCTCAAAAAGGGTGCATCCCTCCCACACCGTTCGTTCATTGCTGAATACCTGAACCCGTGGGTTATCTCCGGTTACTTCATTATGCTGGCTTCGATGGTAATAGATGTGTGGGCTATCAGCAGAGGTGTTCAGGTCAAGGAGGTCTCCACGATAGAATCATTCAGCTATCTGTTCGTCCCCGTTTTGGGCTGCATCTTCTTCAAAGAAACGATAACCCCACGCAAGATGCTCTCGATAGCACTCATTCTGAGTGGAGTAATCATCTTCTTTCTTTGAGAAAAGCACTAAGATTATAATTAATATAAATTGCGAGCAATCTGGTATATGAGCAATCTCGAAAAGGCGGCAATCTTGGATCTTAAGAAACTCGGTGACAGCCGGGGCAAGTTGTCATTCGCTCAGGAGGGACTTCCTCTCCCATTTGACATAGCCCGGGCATACTGGATATATGACGTTCCCGGAGGGGAGAAAAGGGGTGCTCACGCTTTTCGCCGTAATTGTGAGTTCATCGTGGCACTGAGCGGCAGTTTCGACGTGAGCTTGAGTGACGGAACATCAGAAAGGAAGTTCTCTCTCAACCGTTCGTATTACGGTTTGTATGTACCCAACGGATTGTGGAAGATTATGGACAATTTCTCCACGAATTCAATCGCTCTCATTCTCGCATCGGAGGAATTTGATGCGGCTGACTATATTATGGATTTTGAATCATTTCTGAAATGGCAAGCGTCTTTGACTGTACGCTGATATCTCTTCCGAGGAAGGAATTCCCGGAGGGGCAGCTGACATATATCTACAATAATGTCCATATCCCTTTCAAGGTGAACCGAGTCTTCTATCTCTATGATATACCGGGAGGGGAGTCCCGTGGCGCGCACGCCCACAAGGAATGTCATCAGCTTCTGGTTGCTGCCAGCGGTGCCTTCGAGGTTGTTTTGAATGACGGTGCCAGCGAGAGGGTGGTGACTTTGAACCGCCCATATTACGGTCTGCACATTCCTCCGGGAGTCTGGGCTTCGGAGCAGGGTTTCTCATCCGGTTCTGTCTGCCTTGTTCTGGCTTCCCACAAATACGATGAGAGCGATTACATACGCTCGTGGGAGGATTTCAAAGCTTATGTCAATAAAGAATAATAAAATGGAAATTTCGGTAGTTGTTGCTGAGTACAAAGGCGCATCGATGATGGATGAGCTTCTGGAAAGGATAAAACGCAGCCTTGAACCTGTCACTTCCGACTTCGAACTGATATTGGTCAATGATTGTTCTCCTGACGATACTTGGGAGTGTATGAAGCGGGTCTGTGCTCAGGACTCACGTATCAAGGGCTTGAATCTCAGTCGTAATTTCGGCGAAAACTACGCAATTACCGCCGGCCTCCGCTATGCTTCGGGAGATTTTGTCATAGTTATGGACTGCGACCTGCAGAACCGCCCCGAGGATTTGCCTGCGCTGATTGCCAAGGCGCGGGAGGGTTACGATATTGTCTATGCCCGCCGTGTCGGGAAACGCTTCAGTATATGGCGTCGATTTTCATCAAAGGCTTATCATACTGTATTTCAGTGGCTCAGCGGAATACGTCAGGATAGTGCTGTTGCCGAATTCGGTATTTATTCACGCAAAGTTGTCGATCAGTACAACCGTCTCCCGGAATGTGCACGGTCATTTTCCAGTCTTGTCTCTACTTTGGGCTTCCGTACGTCGACGGTTGACGTAAGTCATGCGGATAGAAGGGACGGTGAGAGTTCATATACTCTCGGAAAACTGCTTCATCTTGCATCCGATGTCATCATAAGCAACAGCAACAAGCCTCTGAAAATTGCGGTAGGACTGGGAACAATAATGGTGCTTTTCTCGATAGTCCTCATTATTTACAGTATCATAGAACATTTCTCCACTTCGTTGCCGGCAGGCTTTTCATCGACCTTCATTTCAATATGGTTTGTCGGCGGAATGAACATTTTCATACTTGGAATCGTCGGGCTGTATGTCGGCAGAATTTTTGACCAGGTTAAGGGTCGTCCGCTTTTCATCGTATCAGACACACTGAATCTGACAGATTCCGGGAATCCCTTTAAGTGAATATCAAAAACAACAATAGCTGATTGAATGAAAACCTTTTTAAGATATGACAATCCTATTTGGGCTCTGATTGGGGCGGTTCTGTTCTGCCTGATATACTCCTGGAGCACTTCGCCCCTTTATCAGGTGATGGGAAGCGATTCCCCGTTCTTCGAACTTATCGGAATGGGCATCACACAGGGCAAGGTTCCCTATGTCGATCTCTTTGACCACAAGGGGCCTCTGCTGTTTTTCATAAATGCTCTGGGATTCAGTTTCGGAATAGGCAAGACAGGGTTGTTTCTACTTCAAACAGTTTGGATGACAGCCACTTTCATTCTACTGTACAAACTTGCGCTTCTGTTCTTGTCGGGAGACAGACGCAAGGCCTTCTTCGCCGTTCTTCTTTCAGCTCTTCCTCTCATCGACTTCATTACTGAGGGGAATCAGTGTGAGGAATGGATGCTGCCTTTCATCTGCCTCTGTCTTCTGTGCTCCTGCCGTTATGTCCTTTCTCCGGATAGAAAGCACTCGCCATCACTCAGCCTGATGTATGGAGCTGCATTTGCCATATTGTTCTATATCAGACCGAACGATGCCGTAATGCAGATTGGGGGAATCTATTTCGGTCTGTTCCTGATATGGATTGTCCGTAAAGAATACAGGCAGATTCTTCCGAACATTGCCGCGTTTCTGGGCGGTTGTATTCTTGTCAGTATACCATTGTGGTGGTATTTCATCGCCAGAGACTCAGTGCCGGATTTTTTGTACGGAATGATTATTCATAACCTGAGATATACAGGGGACGCACTCTTCACTTGGGGCGGTATCGGGATGATTCTTATTCCTGCAGTCTGTTATGGGGCTATCTTCCTCTGGACAAGAAAGAATGATTCCGGACGTGAGCTTGCCTTCATTTTCATACCAATATTCGTTTTCACCGTCATACTGGTAGGCAAGCGTGATTACTATCACTATTTGATACCGACCGTTCCTGCCCTTGCAATCAGTTTCGCTCTTGCATTGCGGAGCAATTGGAAAGCTTATCTGTGGACGGTATGTGCATTGTTCGCGATTTTCTCCTTCCGTCAGGACAAATGCATAGTAAGAGCAGTGTCAATGGGCCCTGATTTGAAGGAATTCTACTCCCGGACCGACGCTCTTTTCGAAAAGGTTCCGCAGGAACAGCGCAATTCAATATGGAACTATAACCTGTGGCTGTATCCCTGCGAAGACGGCGGTCCTCATATGGTTTCTCTTTTCGGTGCCTTCGTGCACGCGGGCATCACAATGGGTAACAGGGATATGATATGGTTTCAGGAAGAGTTCTGGGATGAGCCGGTGACTTTCGTGGACAAACGGCCCGAGTGGCTTGTTATGTGTCCGGAAGAGGAATATATGGAAAACGTGGATTATTTGTACGAGAATTATGATCTGGTGGCATCCACGCCATCCGAACCATATTGTGAAATCAGGCTCTACCACCTCAAAGAGGAGTAGAGGTCTTTTTTGCAAGCTTGTTCCTGAAAGGGACAAGAAAATTCTTTGTCCACATCTGTTTCTGATAAGCCGTGACAGATTCGTCGGTATATATTTTTTCCGCACTGTCTATGGCCTTGCGCAGACTGTCTATCCTATATTGCTGTGAAGAGGAAAAAATGTATCCCTTTGTGTTGGGGTAATAGAAATACAACGGCAGATTGATGATGGAGACTTTCCGTAATTGCAGCAGGACCTCGCTCCACCAGGGAAAATCCTCATAGATTATCTCCGGAATGAAGGTTATGTCTTTTATTCTTTCCGCTCTGAACAGACCTCGCCACGGTTGGCAATGCTTGACTGCCCAACGGATATCAATGTCTTCGGGGTGCGAGTATTCAGTCGCCCATTCAAAGATGTCATCACTCACTTTCTCGCTTACCTTCGAATCGTCAATAAGCGGGAACAGGGGAAGATAATCCCCAAGGTGAAGGAAATGCCTTATTATGGTAAGTGTGCGATATTTCCTATTATATGTGAACATTACCGCATCACTGTTGTTCCTTTCAATGTGGTTCAGGCAGATTTCAAATGTTTGTGGATGAATGAAATCGTCGCTGTCTATCATCATCAGATAAGTACCCGTCACTTTCTTGAGGGCGAAATTCCTGGCTCGGGACGCTCCCTGGTTCGTGGTGTGGAAAACCTTGATGCGCGAATCATTGGCGGCATAGCTGTCCAGGACTGCGGAACTTCCGTCCGTACTGCCGTCATCCACGCAGATTGCCTCCCAGTCTGAAACAGATTGAGCCAGAATACTGTCAAGGCATCTGGAGAGATAGCGGGAGACGTTGTAAACAGGTATTACAATCGAAATCATTATCACAAAAATAATTAATAATTTCGTAAATTTGCGCGCTTTGAGCAAGAGAACAGAATTCTCCGGAAATGAACCAAACCCCCACAAAGAAAAAATGAGAGTTTTAGTTATTTTTCATATTTTTTATACCGAGCAGATTCCGTATTTCATTGATAAGATGAGAAATATCCACGGTGTCGAATGGGATCTTCTTGTAACAGGAAGCAGTCTGACACAGGATGACAGGAATCTGATTCTTTCATTCAAGACAGATGCCTCGTTCCTGCGTACCGAAAACCGCGGATACGACATCGCTCCGTTCATCAGTGCAGTCAAGTCGGTCAATCTCGATGATTATTGCTTCATCGTCAAGTTGCACACCAAGAATATTGATGACAAATCAGAATTCAGGTACAACTGCGACAATCTCAGCGGCCACAGGTGGAGAGATACGATGGTCGATGCCCTACTTGGCAGTCCTGAATCGTTCGATACCGTCAAAAAGGCTTTTGAAAACAAACGTGTGGGCCTGCTTTATTCCTTGAGCGTGAATATGTTGTCCAAAATGGCGAGGGTTGAGGATTCTTCATTGTTGCTCAATGAATTGAATCGTCTCGGGCTCAAACCTCGTAGTATGGATTATTGTGCCGGAACCATTTTTGCCATCAGGTCTGAAGCACTCCGCTATCTCCAGGATGACAAGGTGGATATTTCTGTTTTTGCCAGTTCCGGTCCGTCCCATTCGTCGGGGACTCTTGCCCATTCCTACGAAAGAATCCTTTGTATGGCCTCGAGTTCTATGGGCTACAAGACAGTCCTGATACCTAAATCCACGAGACAGCTCGTGTATTTCAAGGTCAAGAGAGCGGTGGAACCTACATTGGAATGGTTGTTCTCACTGAATCATTACGGCGACAAATTTGAGAAGCACCTTACTATTTTCGGATTCCGTATCAATTTGGCCCGACTGTTCGGTGGTAAAGATCAAGCCATTGCCGGGTAATGTTGTCGACTGAATAATTAACCGCATTTCTCAGTGATTCCCCGGACATTCTCAGACGCAGGTTATCGTCGGTCATCAGTTCATCCATTCCCTTTGCAAGAGCACTTACGTTAAGAGGTTCTGCCAGTAATCCGGTCTTTCCGCCGACTATGATTTCAGAGGGTCCTGTGGCACAGTCAAAACTCAGTTGAGGAACGCCCATAGCCTGGGCTTCAATGAGCACGAGCGGCAGCCCCTCAAATTCAGAGCTGAGCACCACTACACCGGCCTCATTGTAACGGTCGGCGATTCTTTTGTCAGGGCGGCAAATTTCAATACTGTCGAGAATACCCAGTTTTTCGGCCAGTCTGCGTGCCGATTCAATCATCCGTGGCTTGCCGTTGCCTACAATTTGCAGTTTCCATCCCAATTCCGGCCCTTTCGAAAGGCTCCAGGCGCGCAGGAGCAGGTCCTGCCGTTTCTGTTTGCATATTCTGGCCGGATTGAGCATTATTTTCCGTTCCGCACTGAAATCCCTGCGACCCGATACGTCCAGCGTGACGGGATTGGGGATGCAGAGAGCATTCCTTGCACCGTAGCGGCGTGTGTATTCCTGTGCATCCCTTTCTGTCAGCGTGACGATGGCATCAGAAGTCCTGACAGAGATTCGGTGCAGGAACCGCAGTTTTGCAGAGCTGTTGATGATAATGTTGAAATGCTCCCAGGTGACGGTTTTGATTCCCTTGTTCGCCATCCGGGCCGAAAGACCCTGATTGCTCCCCACCATTACCAGAAGATTCGGTTTGATTGTGCGGAAAATGCGTTTCATCATCACTCCCCGCCTTATTTCCCTGTATGGAGAAATGGCTTTGTCGTCAGAGAACAGATAATGAATGGTTATCTTGTCGTTGAATTTGAAAAAGGGAGCGGAACCTTTCCCCTTGATGCTGATGATGTCAACATCAAAACCTTCCTCCACAAACTGGGAGCTGATGACGGACAGAACCCTCTCTGTTCCGCCGGGATTGTTCACGGACTTGATAAAAAATACGATACGAGGCATTGCAATTTCAAATATAGCAAAATAACACGTAATTTTGTGGGACAAACAGAAACTCAAATGGCAGCAGATAAAATACCTTTTCTTTCATTGCAGGATGTCACGGCAATGCACAGGGACGAAATTCTTGAAGCCGTGGACGCGGTTGTCCGCAGCGGATGGTATCTCCAAGGTGAGCAGAATGCCCGCTTTGAAGAGGAATATTCGTCTTTCATAGGCACGAAATATACGGTGGGCTGCGCCAATGGGCTCGACGCACTCATTCTTATCTGGCGAGCCTATATTGAAATGGGATTGCTGAAGCCGGGGGATGAGGTCATTGTTCCGTCCAATACATATATCGCGACTATATTGGCTATCAGCGAGAACGGACTCAAGCCTGTGCTTGTCGAACCCCGCATCGGAACTCTCGAAATCAACGACAGCATAATAGCTGACTCAATTACGGAGCGGACAAAGGCAGTCTGCATTGTCCACTTGTATGGGAGACTTGCCTATACAGAGTCTGTGGAGCGTATATGCCGGGAGCATAATCTGCTGTTGGTGGAGGATAATGCCCAGGCACACGGCTGCCGTTCGCTTGACGGCCGTCGGACCGGTTCGTTGGGAAACGCTGCAGGACACAGTTTCTATCCCGGCAAGAATCTCGGAGCTCTCGGCGACGGGGGAGCGGTGACCACGGATGACAAGGAATTGGCAGATTGCGTGCGTGCCCTTGCCAATTATGGCTCGCAGAAGAAATACGTATTCAGATACCGTGGCCGAAACAGCAGGCTCGACGAAATCAATGCAGCGGTTCTCCGCGTGAAACTCAAATATTTGGACGAAGACAATGACAGGCGACGTGCTGTGGCCTCTCAGTATGTGAGCGGAATCTCCAACCCCTTGATCATAATGCCCGAACGTCTTCCTGACCCATCCAATGTCTATCACCTTTTCCCTGTTCTCTGTCCGTACAGGGATGCCCTTCAGCTTCATCTGAAAGAAGAAGGAATAGGAACAGTCATTCATTATCCTATTCCGCCCCACAGACAGGAGTGTTATCCGGAGTGGAACAAACTGTCTTTTCCAGTCAGTGAAAGGATTCATTCTCAGGAACTGAGTCTTCCTTTCGGCCCGGCCATTACGGATAACGAGGTGGCAAGAGTCATAGCTGCTGTCAATTCCTTCACTGAATTGAGCGAAGCGAAGAAGTGAGAAATTGACGTTTTAGGGCAAATGGGAACAAAAACGCAGAAAACGTTCCCGGAATACATTGCCGACTCGATAAATATCGAACCTATTTTGAGGGCTCCAAGTCTAACCTGTCTGTATTGGTCGATGAATTTCCTTCTGTCATCCCGTAAGCGCAGTATTCGATTCCAAGTTGGTGAATAGCATCAAGTATCTCTTTCTCTCTCTCGGCAGACGGCTTTTTGAAGCCATTGATATAGTTGCGTAGCAATGTTGCATTGATGCCGATGCGTTTTGCGAATTCCGCGACATTGATTTCCTTGTGCACAAGAAA
>DCIN01000007.1:19094-41645 GCA_002315815.1 Bacteroidales bacterium UBA1725
ATTTCATATTTGTTTCGCTGCTCAGCCGATGCGTCCATCAGCGCTGGATACCAAAGGAGAGACTGCTTCAGTTTCCGTCCTGAGGCATCTTCCGCATATATAAATTTGGAATCAAACGATATGTTATTCAATAGTTTCATTACTTCCCAAAGTGCTCCTTCCACCTTTTAATGATAATGTCTGTATTATCAGCAATCACCTCTTCTATCTTTCTCTGATCACCTGCCTTGATGCCATTTTTTTCCCTGAGACTGAACTTTCCATCAATCAATTCATAGACAGCATAGCCATCGCTACCTTCTATATGGACGTGAATAGGCTCATGCTCCTTACTGTAGAAGAAAAACGAAAAACCGAAGAATCTGAAGATTTCAGGCATATCAGTATTAATTATAAGACAAAGATAGGGAATTATTTTTAATACCTTAGTGCAATCGCTATTAAAAAGAGAAATACAATCAAATAAGTATAGCTGTTATCAGCAAGGACGTCAGCTGAATGGCTAGGCTGGAAGATTCTGTACCTCAGACCAATCCACCATTACTTGTTTGTATGTCCCTGTTGTGAAATCATATTCAGATTCTATGCATTTAGGAAACAGGTCGGGAGTGTATGGGTTTTCATAGGGCACCATCCCTGGAGTCTTGGCATATATGAAAGGGAATGATGGATTCACCAAAGGGACGCACCTTTCCGGAAAGGCATACGGAAGCCATTACGGCATTGTATGTCTGGTAATCAATTCTTGCTTCACGTTGCTCTTTTGTCTCGAACAAAGGAATCTACAAAGCAGAAGGGTTGAATGATGGCAACACTGACAATGAATCAATCTTTATGTCCTGACCATCAAGAACAGCTGCCGGATAATCTTGAGCTTTCACGTCAAAAATGCAGAAGCACAGTAGCACTGCAGATATGCATAAGCCCCTAAGGCCGCATCAGCGGCCGCGCCGAAGGAGTGAAGTTGAAGGCGCGTCTCAACGCGCCCGGCGGAGGGCGGGACGGAGCCATCGCAGATGGCGATGTCGGTAGCCCGAGAGCCGCGGGGGTAGCCGCGATAGCGGCGGGTAAGGGGGCAGAGCCCCCTAAAAACAAGAGAGGGTGACTATCAGTCTTTCGACTTTTTAGTCACCCTCTCTTGTGCGGCAGGTGAGACTCGAACTCACACAGGCTAACGCCCACTACCCCCTCAAAGTAGCGTGTCTACCATTTCACCACTGCCGCAGACACTTTGGGATTGCAAATATAAATATATTTCTTCAATCTCCAAAAAATAGTGAAACGTTTTTTAATGCCCGGCAGTTGCTTTGCCTATACCAGATATCCGAAGTGTTTCAGTCTTTGCGTGAAAACAGCACTCTTTGAAACAGGCACAAGTACGCGGTATCCTTCTGCCTTGATAACTATGTTTCTGAGTACGGAATCATCTGAAATCAGGCGCAGGAGTTCTTTGTGGTTTGGATCAAGAGAATACAACCTATACTCTTCCCTGTCGTTCTTGAATGGATAGCAACGCCGGCTTATGGTTTCAAAAAAATCTGTCCATACCTTCGGTGGCTCGGAACACATATAATCCTTGAAGAAATCAATCTTATCCTTGACATCCTTGCTGCTGTAACACTTGGCAAGGAAAGATTCGGGACTGATTCGGAATCGGTTACCTCCTATCGGGAGAGCTATGTCTCCAAGAAGGCTCTCATAGGGATTGCCCGGCTTCAAGGACCGTATCACAAGCATTCTCGAATCCAGTTCGAACAGTTCTTCCTGCTCGATTTCCGGAGCTGAATAATTTTTCGTCAGGCCGAAGGCGTATTTACCCAAAGGGTTCAGTCTTACCGCTAGAATACGGTCGAAAGGTGTGGCGCAACCCGCGGGATTTTCTTTTCCGCAAAGAAGAGTGGCCGCTCCCAATCCGTACAGCACGCTGCAGTAGGACTGCATTATTGCAAGGTCCACTTCTTCGGTCAGATTCTCCGGAGTCAGGGCTTCACCCAGACTTGCGTTCTCCAGATACATTTCTGAGAATGCCCTGTAAGAAAGGGTTGATCCTGTATCTATGCAGAGTAATGAGAGTGTCTTAAGATTAACCCACAGTTCACCTGCCTCTTCCAGAGCGCTTTGAATCAGACGGATGGCGTGGTTTGTACCGTTGTAGTACAATGAATTGGCCTTGAATCCCTTGATAAAAGGAAGAAGATTGGGTATGTTGGTTTCAGGACTCTTGTTGTTCAGGATGGTGACCGCCGATTTGACCACATCGCAGTAAGGGGCGTTGTCTTTGGCATCGGTGGCGTTCAGATAGGGGAAGTAAACTTGCCCGATGTTGTACTTTTGTCCGTACTCCTGAAGGTCGGGAATAATATCTTTTACCGGCAGTTGCTTCATCACTTTGGCTGATGAGGCCTGAGTCACTTTGAAGGTGGAAAATTTCAGTATTTCCTGCTTGATCAGACCCTTGATTACCGGATATGCCGTCATCGCCTCGGTTTCGGCATCGAATTGTGCCAGTCCTTCAGGGATTTCTTCGAGATACAGGGATTTTTTGCCGAGCATCTGATTCAGCACTTCATCGAAGATGAAAGTCCTTTCTTTGTTCAGATAGAAATAGTTGTCATCCTCTCTATAATACCGTGGAGTGGTGGATAAGGAATCTGCGCTGTATGCCGTCACGGAAGAAAACCAGAATGAATTGATGCCACCTATCTTCTCCCTGTGCTTGCCATACCATTGGCTGAAGTCATCTTCAAGCAAATTTTCCATTCCCATAGTCTTGAGAGACTTGGCACTGATGAATTTCTGGGTTGACAGTATCTTCATCAGATCCAGCACTGCTTGCGGAAGACGGGAAAGGAACAATTTGAGGATGCTGTTGTCGTGGATGAGCAGTGCAAGTAATCTGCGGCAGTCTTCGGATGTAAACTGATACGATTTCTGCTTGCCGATGAATTGTTCCAGTGAGACGTGCTTTCCCTCCACAAGCACTTTCAATGGCTCGTCCAGAACCGACTTGAAGATATCGATTATCTGCTGGGTTTCATTTTTGGAAAAGTGACAGGCTTTTTCTGTATAGGCTTCATCGAATGCCTTTTGGGAAACTATCTTTAATTCTGTCATTGCGGTCTGCTTGCTTTTTTGCTGTTTGAATAATAAGGCTTACTGTTTGAAGATGAAGTCAATATCCTCTTCCGTAATGTTCTTGTCCATCTTGCCGTCAGAACTAATCAGCGAGTCCACAAGCATTTTCTTTTGTTCCTGAAGCCGGCATATTTTATCTTCAATGGTTCCTGCAGCAATGATGGAGAATGTCATTACCTTGGACTTCTGCCCTATTCTGTGCAGCCGCCCTATGGCCTGCTCCTCTTCGGCTCTGTTCCACCAGGGTTCGAAGATATAGACGGTGTCCGCTGCCGTGAGGTTGAGACCCACACCTCCTGTCTTGAGTGTCATCAGGAGAACCTTGCAGTCCGGCTCGTTCTGGAATCTTGAGACTACCGTTCCGCGATCTCTCGTAGCTCCGGTCATAGTAACATAAGCTATTCCTGCAGCGTCAAGTTTCTCCGCTACCAGTTCAATTCCTGCTATGAAATTGAAGAATATGACGGCTTTGTGCCCATTGGCCACGGCTTCTTCCAGCGACTCCATCAGCACCGGAAGCTTGGAAGATTTCACTATGGAATCAGTGAATATTTCCGGAGCAGAGGCGATTCTGCGCAGTTCGCTCATCGCCTGCAGTATAATCAGTCTGGACTTGGATATTCCATTGGCAGATACTTCGTTGTGAACGGTTTCGTAGAATGTTCTGCGCCTCTGCTCGTAGAAACTTGCGTGTTCCTCATCCAGAGTCACATACAATTTCTGATCAGTTCTGTCGGGCAAATCGTCCAGCACCTCTGTCTTGGTGCGCCTTAGTATGAAGGGATAGATTTTGCGTCTAAGTTCCTCGAGAGCATCCTTGTCGTTGAGGCGGGTGATGGGTAATGCATAGTTTTCATTGAAACTTGCAGCACTGCCGAACATCGCCGGATTGAGGAAGCGAAAAAGAGAGTAGAGTTCCGAAAGACTGTTTTCCACGGGTGTACCGCTAAGTGCAATACGGTGTTCGGAATTGAGGAGCAGTACGGCCTGACTCATTTGTGCAGCAATGTTCTTGATGTTCTGTGATTCGTCAAGCACCACCAGACGGAACTTGATTTCCCTCAGTTTATCTATGTCGCTGCGCACCATTCCGTAGGTGGTCAGTATCACCTGAGCCTCGAGGGCTTTCTCCAAATCCCTTCCGCTTCCGTAGTAGGTGCTGACTTTCAGGCCGGGGGAAAAGCGTTCAAGTTCGGAAGCCCAGTTGAAGAGAAGGCTCTTGGGCATCACTATCAAGGATGGGTCCCCGCCTTTTCTGCCTCGTTTCCCGATTCCGTGGATACGACTCAGAAGGGCGATGGTCTGCACCGTCTTGCCGAGTCCCATATCGTCTGCCAGACAAGCTCCGAATCCATTGTCATACAGATAGTTCATCCATTTGATACCACTCTTTTGATATGGTCTAAGTTCTGCCTTGATCCCACCGTCCTCGAGATCGGAGTCTCCCAGTGAGTTGAATCCCTGATAGAAACTGCGGCTGCGCTGTAGTGCCTTATTGTCGGTTATGGCTCCGTCCTCCAGAAGCTGGACAATTTCCGGAAGGTCGAAGAAAGACACTTTAGCCTTGCCTTTGCTGCTTTTTGCGAACAGTCTTTCCAACCGACGAACCCAGGCCTCGTCAATTACGGCCTTGTCTCCGTCGGAGAGCAGGATATAGCGCTGCTTGCGGTACTGTTGGAGGAAAGAAGACAGAGAGAGATTCTCGTCCCCCACGTTAAGGGTTACGTCGGCCTCAAGAAAATCGATTCCTGAACCCAGATTTACGGAAAGTTTGGGTTTTACCGGCCTCACCTTATATCCTCTGAGTTTTTCGGCACCCAGAATCCTGTATTCGTCCACGAGTCCGGCAAGCCCGTTGAACAGGAAGGGAGCTGCAGTGTGCTCAGGGATGATGAACATATTGTCTTCGTTGTAGATTTCTTTGGCCTCAGTCTTGGACGGAGCATACTTGCGAATGTCCTTCAGAAGGGAGTTCTGCATCTCGTGGTTGTTGCGCTGGGAAACAGGTCTTATGGTAATCTTACCGTCCTGACTCAGGGATGCGTGTCTAGTCAGCCGGAAATCTTGCAGGAACTCCGGTTCCAAACCATCCAGTTCCTGGGTTACGCGCAGATACAGAGCCTTGTCCTCATCCACCTTCTCTATCACTATGGTTGGACGTGCCTGCTCCGGCTCATCGGATATTTCCACAGTATGCCCCTCCACGCAGACGTTGATATTCTCTGTATTCGTGAAGAGTACCGAAAGGTATTTGTCCAGCAATTCTTTGGGGAAGGGGAGACCGAAAGCATCCATTGCCATAAAATTGGAACCTATCGGGACAGTACGTACCAGCTTTCCGTCGCAAAGGGCGAAACTGTCATCGACGGGATTAGGTGCAAGCATAGTCTCCTCCCCACAATACAGGCTGGTTACAGGTTCGTAATTGCCGCGTTTTTCTTCAAGCTGAATTTTCCAGTTCCATCTGAGGTTATTGTCCGGTATGATTGGACTCATCCGCTCGTCGCACAGGTTGTCACATTCCATCAACTGATAGATGATATGCCTGTTTTTTGGCAGCGACACGCCTTCATTCCTATCCCCCCAGCATACATTGAACGAGTCCTCGTCTCGGGCCTGTTCCATACTTCTGAGCACGGATGACAGAGGTTCATTGAAAAGACGGCAGTCCGGACTCGTCGGATTGCCTTTCTCGTCTATGGTGTCGAGAACAGCTTCGCCCGAAGATCTGAAGCTGATACGGAAGAGAAATCTGCCGTCAGCTGTTCCAACTGCCGACACGGGACCTCTGGCGGGGACAGAGGTCTTCAGTTTTTCAAGAAAATGCTGCATTCCTTCAATAAATGATTGCGAAGATAGTGAATAATAATTATAATGAATACTCGCAAAATGCTTATATTCGTTAAGTATATGGACGAGCCATAGCCGATATGACTATGGCGGAGTTCGACGGCGATATGAACAAAAGACGACAGAAATCAATAGATTTCATAAATGAATAATCGATAAATATGATTAAAAAATTGACAGCAGTCGCGGCTCTTGTATTTGTCGCGGCAGGAGCAGCAGCGGCGCTCAACCCATTATGGCTTCGAGACGTTCAGATATCTCCCGACGGAGAGAAAATTGCCTTTTGTTATAAAGGTGATATCTACACGGTTTCTTCCGCTGGTGGAAATGCCTTCAGACTCACCACCCAGCCATCCTACGAGAGCAATCCGATATGGAGTCCTGACGGAAAGAGCATTGCATTTGCCAGTGACCGTTTCGGCAACCTCGACATCTTTGTGATGCCATCCGAAGGCGGAAGCGCCACGAGACTCAGCTGCAATTCAGTGCAGGAAATTCCCACGGCTTTCACCCCTGACGGTGCAAATGTTCTTTTTACAGCCAATATTCAGGATCCCGCTGCCAGTGCCCAGTTCCCTAGTGCGAGGATGACCGAACTTTATTCTGTTCCTGTCACAGGAGGAAAGAGCGTGCAGATGCTCGGTACTCCGGCAGAGGCAGTGTGTTGGAGTCAGGACGGAAGTTTCTTTCTTTATCAGGACAGGAAGGGCATAGAGAACGAGTGGCGCAAGCATCACATTTCTTCCGATACCCGTGACATCTGGCGCTATGATACCGCCACCGGGAAGCACACTAATCTTACAAACCGTCCCGGAGAAGATCGCAATCCTGTTCTCTCCGCAGATGGGAAGACTGTGTATTTTCTCAGCGAGCCTGCAGCTACCAAAGACGGGCGCCCCGTCCCGGAAGGATGGCAGACGAGCCTGAACGTATATTCGTTCAGCCTTGACAATCCCGGAAAGCTTGATGCTGTAAGCTCTTTCACCACCCACCCTGTACGTTTTCTGAGTCGTGGCGGAAATGTTCTCTGCTATACCTGGAACGGTGAAATATACACTCAGATACCCGGTTCTGAACCTTCAAAGGTAAAGATTGAACTGCTCAGAGATGAGGAGAACGTCCCAGAGACAGTCACTGCGACATCGGGTGCTATCGATCCTTGTCTGAGCCCGGACGGCAAGCAGATTGCGTTCACTCTTCGTGGTGAGGTATTCGTCACTTCGGCCGATTATACCACGACCAAGCAAATCACCCATACTGCCGCCGCAGAAAGTTCCGTTTCTTTCGGAGCCGACAACAGGAGCCTTGTGTACGCCAGTGACAGGGATGGTCAATATCAGCTCTATATGGCCAGGATAGTTCGCAGCGAGGATCCTAACTTCCCTAATGCCACACTCATAGATGAGAAGCCTTTCCTGCGCGACCTCAATGTGGAGCGGGCCTGGCCCAAGTTTTCTCCCGACGGAAAAGAAGTTGCCTTCATTGAGGACCGTTGCCGTCTGATGGTAGCAGATGTAGCAAGCGGTGCTATTCGTCAGATAACTGACGGTTCTTCCTGGTTCGATTACGGTGATCCTTTTGACTTCGAGTGGAGTCCCGACGGGAAATGGTTCACTCTTCTTTATGTTCCCAACCACCGCGACCCTTACTATGATGTCGGTCTTGTAAGTGCACAGGGAGGAGAAATCACCAATATTACAGGGAGCGGATATATGAGCGCCAATCCCAAATTCACTCTCGGAGGAGAAGCCATATTGTTCCAAAGCGAACGTTACGGAATGCGGTCTCACGCATCCTGGGGATCTCAGGACGATGTGTTTCTGTGCTTCCTCACAAGAGATGCTTATGACCGTTTTCGTCTTTCTAAGGAGGATTACGAGCTTCTGAAGGAAGTGGAGAAGGCAGAGAAAGATAATAAAAGCTCTGAGGCTGACTCAAAGAAAGGCAAGAATGCCGACAACAAGGGAAAGAAAAACGAGAAGGCCGATGAAACGCAGTACAGTGCCATCAAGGTTGAACTTGACGCTATTACAGACAGGATTGTGCGGCTTACACCCAACAGCAGTTCTATGGGCGATGCCATCCTTTCCAAAGACGGCCAGACGCTCTATTACCTTGCGGCCTTCGAAGGTGGAAATGACCTTTGGAAGATGGATGTGAGAAAGAAAGAAACCAAGCTCATAGCCAAAGGCGCCGGCACCGGCACATTTGCTTCCGACTCGGAGGGCAAGAACATATTCCTTCTCGGCAGCACTATGAAGAAACTTGACTCTGACAATCTCAAGCCTATAAGTTACAGTGCAAAATACAGGCTTGACCACGCTGCGGAACGCGAATATATGTTCAATTTCGTTTATCGTGAAGAGAAGGCACGCTTCTACAATCCCACTATTCACGGGGTGGATTGGGACGGTTACACTGAAGCATATCGCCGGTTCCTCCCTCATATTGACAATAACTATGACTTCTCTGAGATGCTTAGCGAGTGGCTCGGCGAGCTCAACGTCTCTCATACCGGTTCCACTTATTATCCTACAGGAGTATCGGAAGCCACCGCTTCTCTTGGTCTCCTCTATGATTTGGATTATTCAGGTTCCGGTCTGAAGGTTGCCGAAGTGGTGAAAGGTGGACCGTTTGACCGCGCATCTCTCGACATCGCAGCCGGAGACATCATAACTGCCATTGACGGTATTATTCTCACTCCCGATACTGACGAGAGCCTTCTGCTCAGAGGATGTGCAGGGAGGAAGACTCTGGTGAGTGTCGCAGGCAAAGGGGAAATGGTTGTTCTCCCCGTGACAAGGTCCGTCTTCAACAATCTCCTCTATGACAGATGGGTTGAGAACAGGGCCGCCGATGTGAAGAAATGGTCAGGTGGCAGATTGGGATACGTGCATCTCAAGCAGATGAACGATGCCTCATACAGGGATATTTACAGCGATATTCTGGGTAAATACAACAATTGCGAGGGCATCGTTATCGATACACGCTTCAATGGAGGCGGTCGCCTGCACGAAGATGTTGAGATTCTATTCAGCGGAGAGAAATATCTCACTCAGGTCGTGCGCGGAAAAGAAAGCTGCGATATGCCCAGCCGCCGCTGGAACAAACCCAGCATAATGGTGCAGGGGGAAGCCAATTACAGCAACGCCCACGGAACGCCCTGGGTTTACAAATACCGTAACATCGGCAAGTTGGTCGGTGCTCCCGTACCGGGCACTATGACCAGCGTGAACTGGGTGGATCTTCAGGATGACTCAATGGTTTTCGGAATTCCTGTCACAGGTTATCGCACATCGGAAGGTTATTATTTGGAAGACAATCAGTTGGAACCGGATATCTACGTGCTTAATTCGCCAGAGACTCTTGTGACAGGAGAGGACACTCAATTGCGTACTGCTGTTGAGGAGCTCCTCAAGGAACTTCAATAATCTGCCTTGAAGTATGCAACCATCGCCTTATGCATATTCCTGATAATTAAAGAGGCCGGCTTTTCAGCCGGCCTCTTCTTTACAATAACCAATTATATTACTCCCAGCCACTGTGCTGTTTCAGGTTAGGGTTAACCTGAATAGCATTGAAGGGGAACGGGAAGTAGTTGTGTTTGCCCTCTACGAAGCCTATCTTGTCTCCGCGATCCAGTGCAGCGTGAGTGGATACAGTGTAGAAGCGGCTGTTAGCCTCTGTTCCATTCTCCCATACTACGTTAACATCGTCGGACTTGGGAGCTCTTGTAATCTTGTCATAGAGGTTGGTGACGTTCTTTCCGGCATTTTTCATACCATCAAAGTCACCCCAACGTACACAGTCTGCGAAGCGGCAGCCTTCGAGCCACATTTCAAACTGTTTCTCTGACTTCACTACATCCAATGTGAGCTGTGTGCTGACGGTCTTTGAACCTGCACGATTCTGGATATCAGTGATAGCCTTGAGTCCTGTACCGTCATCACCGAGTATTGCCTGACATTCAGCATACATCAGGAGAACCTCAGCGTAACGCATAATGGTGAAGTTGTTGAGTCTTTGATTCTGTCCGGGACCAACGAGGTCGGTAACCTTGCAGACGGGCTTGAGAGGAAGCCAGAATGACTGACCATACAGTCCGCGGGCATCGAGTCCGAGAACACCAGTGGCTTTCTTCTCATCCAGAGTCATATCATCAGCTTTCTTGATGATTTTGCCCTGATCATCCTTGATACCGATACCATCGCCATAAACTGTGTTGTAAACAACATCATCGATGTTGATGATTGTAGCCTTGAGACGATAGGAATTCAAACCGTCGTTGGCAATGAACTTGTCAGCAAAAGCCTGAGGAACACCGCTTCCGCCCCAACCATCTATTGATGAGTATGAAGAAGAAGGATTGGCTACAAAGTGGTCTGAACGCCAGTTCCAGATGTTTGCCTCCATCCAAGTTGAACGGTTTACGATATCCCACCATACTGATATCGAGGAATTGATCTCGAGGTTTGCTTCAAAAATCTTCTCCGCGTTGCAGTCACCTTCGATATGGAAGTTGTCAGCATAATTAACTCCGGGTACAAGCTCATATTTCTTGGAATCGATAACCTTCTTGAGAGCTGTTTTGGCCTCGTTGTACTTGCCTGCGAAGAGGTAGGCTTTGCCTGCCACTGCATTTGCGAATCCCTTGGTGACCTTCACAGAACCATCCTTGTCAGTGGGGTCCTTTCTTTCATCAAGGTCCTCAACTGCTGTTTCGCACTCCTTCGCGCACCACTCGAGAAGCTGGTTGTGTGTGAGTTTCTTTTCGCCCATCTGATCTGCATCGCAGTTGTAGGGGTTTTCAGAACCTGTAAGGAGATGGTCAACGAGGGGAGGGTTCTCCCAACCGATAGCAAGCATCATATGCATATATGCTCGGAGAACGCGGGCTTCTGCTACGACTCTTTTCGTCGTGGCAGTCTTTGTTCCATCTGGAAGACCATCCTTGAAGTGCTCGATTACAAGGTTGGAATAGTACATAGCATAATAGATGTTATTGTAGCAGTTGCGGATGACCTCACTTGAAGAGTCATAGCGGAATTCGTTCATCGCTGCCATAAAGTCGTTGTCACCAAAGAACTCTCCGGCTGCGTAGAAGTCATCAGCGCAGTTGTTGAAGCAAGCGCGGAAAGGAGCATAGATGCTGCCGCCTTCACGTGAACAGATATTCCAGAGGAAGCCTTGATATGCAGCCACCATTGCAGATTCTGCATCAGCATCGGTCTTATAGAAAGTTTCAGTGCTTACTACCGCCTTTTGCTCAATCTCGAGGCGATTGGGGTTGCAGGATGCTAAAAGAGCTATCGCTGAAATAATTACAGGAATAAATATCTTTTTCATAGTGCGAACAAATTAGAATGTAAGATTTACACCGAGGACGAGTTTCTTGGTAGTAGGGTAGTTTCCACTGTCATATCCTCTACCGCTTGAAGAGTTGGTGGCAGCTGTTTCAGGATCGCAACCGGGATATTTGGTGATTGTGAAGAAGTCGTCAAGTGAAACGAAGAATCTCAAGTCGCTGATGAGGGCCTTCTTGGTCAGGTTCTGAGGAAGGGTGTAACCCAGCTGAATCTGCTTGAACTTGAAATATGAACCATCGAAGAGGGAAGCGCTGGAGCTCCAGAATTTCCAGTCATTGTAAACTTTCTTGGAATCGGGATACAATACATTCGAAGCGTTGGGATTGTTGTAGGACTGTCTCCAGTAGTAGTTCAGACAGTTGGTTCTCGGTCTGTCTGCTGAATAGAGCAGAGAGAAGATGTCGTTCCCAGCTGAACCTGTACCGAATACTGTGAGGTCGAACCCTTTATATGCGAGGTTGATGGTGATACCGTAGGTGAAGTCAGGAATACCCTTTCCGATATACTGGAGGTCACCTTCCTCAACTGATTCGGTGATTTTTCCCTTTGAGTTGTAGTACTGGGCTGCGCCTGTTTCCTTGTTGACTCCGGCGTACTTGTAACCGCAGAAGTACCAGATGGGGTAACCGGCCTGGAACCTTGTGCGAATCTTGTTGTTGAGACCCGATACACCACCGACAGTACCGTCGATGTGATCAACCTGGTCGTGAAGTGCGAGCACTTCGTTGTGGAGTGTCGAGAGGTTCGCGTTGATGCTGTATTGGAAGTCACCGATGTTGTCTTTCCATCCGAGTTCGAACTCGAGACCGGTGTTGAGTACGTTTCCTGCATTGGAGGTAACACTCTTGACACCGAGTTCAGGGGTAGGTGCATAACTTACAAGGAGGTCCTTGGTTTCCTTGCGATACCAGTCGAATGTAAAGGTCAGACGGTCACGCAGGAAGCGTGCGTCGAGACCGAGGTCCCACTGCTCGGAAGTTTCCCACTTGAGCTCAGGGTTGGCCATATCGGTAGGGCCGGAACCATAAGTCTGTTCACCGTTACCGGTAGAGGGTGTATATTGATACCACTGGCCATTGAGACTGATTGTAGCAGCATAAGGATAGCCGTTTAGGATATTGACGTTACCGTTGCGTCCCCAGGAAGCGCGAACTTTCAGGAATGACATAGCGTCGCGGCTGACATTGTCCTTAATCCAGCTTTCGTTGCTGACTGTCCAACCTGCAGAGAATGAAGGGAAGTAACCCCAGCGGTTCTGAAGAGCGAGCTTCGAGGAGTCGAATGCATCGGCACGGAAGTTTGCCTGGATGCTGTATCGGTTGTCATAGCTGTAGGAGAGACGACCGAAGTAGGAGATGCTGGCGGACCTGCTGGGAGAGTTGCTTACGGTTTTTGTCGCAGTGTCAAGGAGACTGCTGATGTAGCGGAAGTTGGGCTCGTAGGCCTTGAGGATGTCCTTACCGGACGAAGAAATCGAGGCGTTGTCGTTATCGCTCTGGATGTAAGACATACCGGCCATTGCGCCAACATTGTGCTTGCCCCAGGTCTTGTTGAAATTTACGAAATTCTCCCACTGGTAGTAAAGACCGGTGTTGACATTTGCAGATATGTTGTATTCTGAAGAGTTGGCCATACCGGTTGCCCAGTAAGGTGCGGCGTAGCTGTGAGAACTGCTCTGAGTGATACGGTAGCCGAAACGGGATGTAAAGGTGAGCCAGGACCAGGGAGTGAGGTTGGCTGCAATGTTTCCGCGAACATTCACGCCACCGCTGTATGCGTCGGTGCGGTCTCTCTGAATAAGAGGGTTACCTGTAGCTTCCTCGAGGTACTTTGATGTGGCGTAGAAGTCATTGTTGTGGTTGGGGTCGCGCAGAACGGGGTCACCCGATGCATAGTGCTGCTGCATAGCTGTCGCACAGTCCTCAATTCTGCTGTAGTAGGCGGGAGTGAGGGGATCGAGGGACATTACCGAGTTCAGAAGTGAGCCGTAGGATCCTTCGGACACGCTCTTCCTGTCCCACTTCTCAATTGAATTGTTGGTGGAGATGTTGAACCATTTGAAGAGCTGGTAATCGGCGTTGATCTGGCCGGTGAGGCGCTTGTAGGTATCATTGTCGCCGATAACGATACCGTCATTGTTGAGGTAGTTGAGAGCGAGGAAGAAATGACCCTTGTTGTTGCCACCCTGGAAGGTGAGGCCATGCTGCTGTGCCCAGGAATTCTCAAACACAGAATCGAACCAGTTGTTGTCTGTTCCGTTGTAGTTGTTTGCCTCGAGAAGAGCATCCGTAAAGGCGTCGCTGGAAGCTTTCTGATATTCGATGTATTCAGCGGCTCCGAACAGTTCAGCCTTCTTGCCGAGAGACTGGAGAGTGAACTTGCCGTTGTAGGTGATGTGTGCGGTACCGTTGTTGGAAGCACCGGTCTTGGTTGTCACGAGAATGACACCGTTTCCTGCCTCTGCACCGTAGATGGCGGCTGAAGCACCGTCCTTGAGCACCTCCATAGACTCAATCATAGAAGGATCGAGATACTGGATGTTGTCAACCTTCAGACCATCGACGATGAGGAGGGGTCCGAGAGAACTGGAGTTCGAAGAATAACCGCGCACACGAATTGAGGCGCCTGAACCGGGGGCACCGGAGGTGTTGATGATCTGAACACCTGCGGCCTTGCCCTGGAGAGCTGCTGCTGCGTCTGAAGTTGAACGGTCCTTGAGATCATTTTGGCGTACTGAAGCGATTGAACCTGTGAGATCTGATTTCTTCTGAACACCGTAGCCGATGACAACAGTCTCTTCGAGCAGTTCTGCATCTTCGGCGAGAACCACGTTGATTTCAGCGTGGCCGGCGACGGCGATGACCTGTTCGACATAACCTACAGATGAAAATTTGAGAGAAGCGCTGGCGGGAACGGTGATAACGTATTTTCCGTCAAGATTGGTGACGGTACCGTTGTCAGTACCCTGCTGCACAACGCCAGCACCGATGACGGGCTGTCCTGAAGCGTCGGTAACGCTACCTTTTACGGTAATGTTCTGTGCGCTTGCGCAGATTGGCATCGCTGCAAGAAGCAGCATGCCCAACAATTTGGTTAATAATTTCATAAGTAATAAATTGGTAATTTTATTAATGAATGAAAAAAATGTCTCATCAATTTGATTGAATAGTTTCAGCAGTTGCAAATATACTTTTATTCCAAAAGAGAGAGTTTCGATATCGAAACAAATGATATCGATTTCAGAAAGTGAGCCTCACTGCGTCACTTTCACTGCATCACTCAGTTCTCTGCAGCTATTGAGGCGAGAAGTTCCTGAAGGGCGTATGAGACGGAGGCGTTGCTGGCGGTGACATTGTTCGTCAGCACCGAAAAAACTATGGTTTTGGCCGGGTCACCGTCGGAAGACAGGACATAGCCGCTATAGCAGCGTATCCCGTTCATCGATCCGGTCTTGCAGCGTATCCTGCTCCTCAGGCTCTCCGGATGTCTTCCTAAAGCACCCGACATTGTGCTTTTTCTGTCCGTGGGGCAGGCAAGCGATTCGAGGAACTCCGGAAACACGGAGGTTCGGGTCATCGCAGTCAGATACTTTACGAAGAATTCGGCGGAGACATAGTTCTTGCGCGACAACCCGCTGCCATCGAAGATGAGGCATCCGTCACCTGTCTGTACGCCAATCTGTGAGAGGGCCCTTTCCACGGCTGTTCTACAGGTTTCGTATCCGGCTGATCCGCCGTCTGTCTTGCCCACTATATGCATCAGGGTCTCTGCAAAGAAATTGTCGCTCTGCCTGTTTGTTTCCTTTACGATTTCGGCCAGAGTAGGGGACAGGCTTCTGCCTATGTCCACCAGACTTTCCTTTTCAGGAGCCGGGACAGCCGCCCTGTTGTAGTGGAGGTCTGTGCGTATGCAGCCGTAAGGGGAAATGTCTCCGTAACTGCCGCTGACACTGACTCCGTTGGAGACAAGATATTTGTGGAAATAATAGGCGCAGGTGTAGGCACCGAATTCGTTGTCGCATTCCAGCGTACAGCCGCCTCCGTTCACCGGAAAACTTCCTGTCACTTCTCCGTAGGGGCCGAATCCGGTGTTGATGTACAACAGAGTGTTGGGGGTGTTGGCTTCGGATGTCACTGAACTGTTGATGAATGTCATCCACGGAGCTTCCGGATAACCGGGGCGAACTATGGTTCTGTTTCCCGGGAGTACGCTCGGAGTCACGTAGAAATGTTGTGCATTCTCATAGAAATTGAGTCCGGCAGGTCCGGCTCCGTAATAGGTGCCGATGTCTTCCACCGACCAGCCTGCACTTTCCGAATGAGTGAGACCAAAATACCGCTGGTCGGCTATTATCCTGCCTTCAATGCGTTTGATTCCCGCATTCGTAATAATGTCTTTCCATTCTGCGAACAATTCCTTTATGGGTTTTGCGCAGGGAACCGATGCTCCTGTAGTCGGATCAGCCCCTCCAACTATATAGAGGTCTCCTTTCAGAGTGCCGTCTGAAACAGTCCCGTCATAGGCCAGATGGGTTTCGAAACGGAAATTCTTTCCGAGTCTCATCAGTGCAACTCCCGTGGTGATGAGTTTCATATTGGAGGCCGGCACCATCTTCCGTTTGCTGTTCACGCAGGCGACAGTGTCCCCGTTCATCCTCAATGCCAGTACGCTGAAGCCTGCAGTTCTGAAAGCAGGCATTCCGGCGGTGCGCAGAGTCTGCTGCTGTGCTTTGCTGTCGGCGGAAAAAGCGGCCGCGCCTGACTGCGAAAGCAGAAGCGCGACCGCTAAAGAGCTTATGATGTATTTCAATTTTGTCTTACTTTGCGGCGACGGTGCTTTTCACTGCCTCGCTGAGTTTTTCATACAGGGCATTTGTGCTTGTGAAGATTTCCTTGCGAAGGGAAGCGTAGTAAGCCTTCTTGGGTCCTTCCACCTTGGCACCTGCCTTGTCTCTGAGTTCGTTGTAGAGATTGATGGCTTCTTCCATAAGACCTGCAATCTGCTGCTCGGAAGCTTTGGAATTAACTGCGGTCACGATTGAGCAATCTTCCACGAATGCGCTCAGAACATATTCGATGTCCTTCTTGATGTCTCTAAGGTTCATAATATGAATTTGTTTTGATAGGTATTTATTGTAAATGATTCTGCAAATATAGTGATTTTTTCCCATTGATTCTTCTTACGGCCAGGATGCTTCTGGTGTAGCTGTCCGTTCTCCCGACTTCCAGACTGTTGATACGCACAAGGTGCGATGAATGGATGATTTTGCCGTCACCTATGTACAATGCTACGTGCGACGGTTTCCCGCTTCCGAAAAACACAAGGTCCCCGGGCTGCATATCTTCGAGGACCGGTCTGACCTCGTCCCCTGTTTTTATCTGGTCCACTGAATTTCTGGGCAGCACGATTCCGTTCATATAGAAGCAGAACTGTATGAGTCCGCTGCAGTCGAAGCCTTTCACACTGCATCCTCCCCAGAGGTACGGGACTCCGATGAATGACTTTGCAAGGGCGATTATGTCATCGGCGGAGTGGCTTCGGGATGCGCACCATTCGGAGTAATCGCTGAGATCAGCCGCCGGAACCCAGCCCGAATCGCCGGAGGGCATCTTCACTTCCAGCCATTTTCCGTTTTTGTCCGAACCTTTCGCCACAATTCCGCCCATTGTCAGGTCGCTCAGAGCTTGGCTGTCCGTCGAGGGATTCCGGTAAATGTGAGTGTATTCCGCTGTACATATCCATTTAGGAGACCGGATCCATTCCCCTGCCTCGTCCTCAGTCTTGAAACTCAGACCCAGGTCCGTGGTCCAGGCCCTGTATCCGTCGGGTGCTTCGATACGTACCCAGTATCCATTCTTTTCCAGAACCTTCACGACGGTGCCCATCAGTGCCTGAGTCTCCATCCCGGAACAATAGTCAGCCTCGTTTCTCATATAGTTTGCCGACAGATTGACCACTGCCCAATCCCTGCGCTCACTGTCATAGTTACTGCCAAAAGCGGTGCTGCACGCCAGCAATATCGGCAGAAGTATGTGAATTGTCTTCATAGATACAAATATAGACACAAGTTCCAAATATTTGTTAAATTTGCAGACTATGTAAGAATCTGTTTTGAAATGTTNNACTTATCTTTCAGTATTATCAAAGATCTGTGCCGTTGCTTGAACGGGGATGCAAAGGTAACTACTTTTTTGTAACCCGCAAATTTTTTTTCACTTTTTTTACGTGTCAAGTCCGGGTGAAATGAAGATTGATTTTGGAGATGAAGGTGTCAGTTGACAGATTATTGTTCATCTGTCAAAATTTTACTATTTTTGACAGTTGAACAATAATACCGTCAAATTATGCAAGCGTACGATAGGAACATCCCGAACAACAGCCTGCCATCTTTACCTCCCCCGGCAGAATGCTTTCAAGACAAGGAGCTTTCGGCTCTTGTGACTTCTGCCAGCAGAAAGCTGGCGGAGTTGAAAGGCGTTGCCACAATGCTCCCAAACCAGTCGATTTTTGTGAATACAATATCCTTGCGCGAAGCCAAGGCCAGCAGTGCCATTGAGAATATCTTCACTACAGATGACGAACTGTACAAAGCCTTGGCTTATCAGGAGGAAGACAATATGCAGGGACCCGCCAAAGAAATCATTCACTACCGGGAAGCGTTATGGGAAGGTTTCAGAAAAATAAAAGAAGATGGGCGCATAACAGTCGATGCCATTATCCACATCTATAGAAAGGTCAAGCAAACACACGACGGAATAAGACCTTATCAGGCGGAAACAGTAATCAAGAAACGCGGATGGGGAACTCTCAGGGGAGAAACCGTCTATACTCCTCCAAGAGGCAAAGGTGTAGTCGAAAAAATGCTTGCCGACATGGTGGAATTCATGAATGATGATCAGGCTTACCCAATCGACCCTCTCCTCAAGATGGCGATGGCCCATTACCAGTTCGAAGCGATTCACCCGTTCAGGGATGGCAACGGCAGAACCGGGAGGATACTCTGTATTCTATATCTCATTGACAAAGGTCTTCTTGATATGCCGATCTTATATTTGAGTTCCTACATCATTCAGAACAAAGACAGTTATTCTTACTCTCTCGGCAATGTCACGGGGACCAACAACTGGAAGGAGTGGACAAGCTTCATGCTCGAGTCCGTAAGCCAGACTTCTGATTTCACGTTATACAAAATCGGGCAAATCCGATCATTGATGTCAAAGACAGAACAACTGATGCTGGCTCACAAATCATTTCTGTCCAAAATTGAAATTCCCAAATTGTTCGAACAGCCCTACATACGCCCCAAAAATCTATTGTCCGAAAAAATCAAAAGTATCAACACTGCAAAGAAATACCTTTCGGAACTGGAATCTGTCGGAATTCTTGCAAAAGACAAAATAGGGAAAGAGTATGTCTGGTTCAACACTGAATTAATGGAAATACTGTCATCGGAGTGCTGATTTCATTATCTTTGTTGAGAATCTGTTTTGAAATGTTCCAATTAATCTTCTATAAAATCTTTCCGACTGAAAAGTTCGTTTCTTTTCAGTCACAATGGATCCCCATTGCTCCTTCAAAGAACCAAATTTTCAGTTCGAAAATCTTTCATAGAATTTTTAATTAAACATTTCAAAACAGATTCTAAATCTCAAAAAATAACTTGATAATTTTGATTCAGTCAATCTTTACCAATTTATTATTTTCGATTCACTATGCGGAAACTGAAAACTATTTTTCTTGTCCTTCTTCCGGCGGCTTTGCTATGCCCGTCCTGCGGATTCATCTCGTCTTTTCTGGACGATGACCGTGTAGTGGCCAGAGTTGGAAACGAGAAACTTTACGCTTCCGAGGTAAAGGATTATCTGCCGGCTTTTGTCTCTGCAGAGGACAGCGTGGCTCTTTCACGCCAGTACATCAGCATCTGGGCATTGGACAGACTCTGTCTTAAGGTTGCTCAGGAACAGTTGTCGGATGAGGATAAGGATGTTTCAGCTGAGATTGAGGATTACCGCAGGGCCCTGATCCGCTACAGGTACGAGCAGCACTATGTGAATGACCGTCTGGACACCCTCATAACGTCTGAACAGATAAATGACTATTACGATAAGCGCAGGGAGGATTTCACATTGGAGCGTCCCATTCTCAAGTTTGTATATGTCGATATTCTTGATGGTTCTCCACATTTGAATGACATTATGGAACTTATGCCTTCGGACGAGTCTGAGGATGTGGCTCTTCTGGACAGCTTGGCCTCGATTTCGGCGTTACGCTACCTTCAGAACACCGACAAATGGACTGACGCTGCCGAACTCGCACGCGAATTCGGTCTGGATTATGGCACTATGCTGTCTTTGCGGAAGAACGGTATGATAAGATATCAACCCGAAAAATCCAGGGAGATGAAGATTGCCTACATCTCCGATATGATTGAATCGGGATACGCTCCTGTGGATTTCTGCTCGAATTCCATCAGGGATATGATTCTGAGCGGCAGGAAGCGTTTCCTTCTCGCAGGTTTGGAACAGGACTTGCTTGATGATGCGCTCAGCAAAAAAACATTAGAAATCTACGAATGATGAAAAACCTGACAAAAATTGCCGCATTTGCAGTTCTGGTAATTCTCTGCACTCCGGCACGTGCCCAGAAATACAACAATGTCATCGACAGGGTGGCTGCTGTGGTAGGCAATGAACTCATCACCGTCTCCGATATCGAGGCCCAGGCCCGGGAACTCAGCTCTCAAGGCTACAGTTCCGACAGGAATCTGCGTTGTGAAATTCTGGAAGCTCTTATGAACAACAAGATTTTCCTGATGCAGGCACGGGTGGATTCACTCACGGTCAACTATGACAATGTGGATGCTCAGCTCAATCAGAGAATTGATGATGCGCGTTCGTATGTCGGAGGAGACGAATTGCTTGAGCAATATTTCAACAAACCTTTGTATAAGCTTCGTGCCGAATGGAGGTCCCAACTGGAAGAAAACAGTCTCATCCAGCAGGAACAGATGGAAATTGCGAAGAAGATTCCGGAAATTACGCCCTATGACGTGAAGCAATATCTTGACACTGTGGATGTTGAGACCCTTCCCATCGTTCCCACAAAGTACAAGATGAGTCAGATATGTGTCTATCCGGACCGCGATTCCGCGAAGACTGCAGTAAAGGAGAGGCTTCTTTCCCTGCGTGAGAGAATCATCAACGGAGAAAAATTCGCTACTCTCGCCCGTTTGTACTCCGAGGATCTAGCAACCGTCCGCAGGGGAGGTGAACTTGGAATGGTTGCCAAGACATCGCTTTGGACCCAGTTCTCCGATGCCGCGATGGCACTCAAGCCGGGTACCGTATCACAGATTGTCGAAACTCCCGACGGTTTTCATATCATCGAGGTGCTCGAGAAGAAAGGCGATATGTACAATGCCCGCCATATCCTGCTCCAACTCCATTATACCGCAGAAGACAGGGAAAAGGCGTTCAAGAGGTTGGACAGTCTACGCACTGCCATCAAGGACAGTGTGATGACTTTTGAACTGGCGGCACGTTATTTCTCTGAGGATCCTGCCTCCAGAACCAACGGAGGACAGATGGCGGACCCCAATACCGGTTCGGCATACTTCGAAATAGAAAACATCAAGGTAGAGGATTTCGCCGCCGTGGAGAATCTGGCCGTGGGAGAAATATCCGAACCTATAGAATCCCGTGACAATGAGGGAAGAAACGGGAATCCCGTTTATAAAATAATTCGTCTGGATATGATTCTTCCCTCTCATACCGCCACGATTGAGAACGATTACGTGGTTATTTTGGACAAGGTGCAGCAAATAAAACAGACTGAGGCGATAAATGCATTTTCCCGAGATAAGATAAAGTCCACCTATATTATCATAGACCCTCTTTTCCGGGACTGTGAATTCAAAGAACCCGGATGGTCCACGAAATTCCAAGAAGACTGACGTTCATCGTCCTGTTGTTTTTCGCCTGCCAGGGAGTGTCCGCACAGCAATCCGCGCAGGCGGACTCTCTTGTACGTCTGCTGAATGCCAAGTCTATAGAACTCATACAGAAAGACGGGGACAATGATTACCGGAAAGCGGTGGAAGCCACGTTTCTTCACAACGGCACTTTCCTTGTGTGTGATACGGCCTTGTGGAACGTGAGTGCCAAAATTATCAACTGCAAGGGTGATGTGCGTCTGATGCAGGATGAGACTGTACTTACCAGCGATAAACTCGATTATCTCATTGATGAGAATCTTGCCCGCTTCCGCGGTCATCTGGTGCAGTTGGTGGACAAGGACAACAACATACTCAGAACCAGGGACCTGGATTACAATACCAAGGACAGTGTCGCGCTTTTCAGCAATGGGGCGGCGATGGTGGAGGCACGTGGCCAGATTATCGAGAGTGAGGAAGGTAGTTATGAATCCGCCCGCAAGCTCTTCACTTTCTTAGGAAACGTGAATATGTACTCCGACAGCGTTTTCGTGAAGACGGAATCCCTGGAGTACGATTCCGGGAGGAATCTTGCCCGGTTCACTTCATATCTGGACCTTTGGAAGGACAAAGATATGCTCTCTGCGGACGGGGGATGGTATAACCACAACGATGAGGTTTTCTTTTTCCGCGGGAATGTCCACGGTCTGACAGAGGAGCAGGAATCCTGGAGCGACAGCCTGTATTTCTACCGCAACACCAACGATATTCTGATGCTGGGCAATGCCCACGTTCAGGATTCTATCCGTAATGTTGCGGCGCTCGCAGACTATATCCACTATTGTGACAGTCTGTCCAGAGTCACGCTTCGCAAGAGAGCGGCAGTGGCAATCAAAAACGTTCAGAACGAGAAGACGGACACCCTGTACTGCGGAGCGGATACTCTTATATATGAGACTGTACGTCGCTGCGATATTCCGGCAGGGGAGATTGAGGTTTCCCGTATACGTTTGGATGAAATCACATCAGATGCCGTATCCGCCTACCGAAAACGCGCAGCAGAAGAAAAAGTGGCCGCCGCAAAGCAAACCATCAGAGATGCCATTGAGTCAGGGGAAATTCTGCCCGGACTTGAGCAGTCAGGCTACTCATATTTAAAGGAGGAAGTGGAGAGGGAACTGGAAGGAGGTGGTGATGGTTCCGGTGCCAAATCCGGTGCCAGACCCGGTGCTAAATCCGGTGCTAAATCCGGTGTCGGTTCCTCGACTG
>DCIN01000007.1:41757-49062 GCA_002315815.1 Bacteroidales bacterium UBA1725
GAAGCAGAGTCTGAAGCAGAGTCCGAAGTCCAGCAGGACAGTCTTGCCGTTCAGGCACCTGACACTACAAAGATAGGTTTCCTTCTGGGACTTGGAAGGGTCAGAGTCTTCAAGAGTGATATGCAGATGCTTTGTGATTCGCTCCGGTACAGCGATTTGGATTCCATAGCCCGAATGTACATCAACCCTGTGGTATGGAACGAAACGACCCGCCAATATACGGCTGACAGCCTTTTCCTGCTCGTGAGGGGAGGCAGGGCGGATCGGGCCAATCTGATGTCCAACGCCTTCATCGCCTGCAAGGAGAGCGACAAATACTATGACCAGATAAAGGGCACGGATGTCGTTGCATTTTTCGGCGAAGACTCGGCACTACAGCGCTTCGATGCTCTGGGCGGCACTACGGCACTGTTCTATCTCAAGGAAAACGAGGAGATTGCGACCGTGAACAGGGTGGAGTGCAAGATGATGTCGGCCACCCTCAGCGCCGGTACTGTGGACAAGGTGCATTATTACGACAGTCCCAAGAACGATGCCTATCCAGTTGTCCAGCTTCCAGCCAAGGAGCATCGTCTCAAGGGATTTGTCTGGAAGCCTGACGAAAGACCTGCAAGCAAGGATGACATCACCACGATGGAACTGCTGCCGGGAGAGAGAAGCAGATATCTCGCGATTCCTGAACCGGAATTCAGCAGAACCGATGTCTTTTTCCCCGGCCATATGGAACAGTTGTATTTAGAAATAGAGCAGGCCAGACAGATGCGACGGGAATCCAGATCCAGACAGGCAGAGGCCTCCGGCAGCCATCCTGCCGACAGTTCCGCCTCCCTTTCCTCTGTTTCTCCGGAGGATTCGCTACGGACTGCAGCTTTGTCTGACAGTCTCGGATTGCGGTCCGGTGTTCCTGCCGACAGTCTGGCTTCTGCCGACAGCCTTGCCGCTGCAAGAGATTCGGTTGTCCAAAGTGCCAGACAGTTACGTATTGCACGCCGGGATGCACGCTGGGCTGCTAAGGATGCTCAAGATTTGGCCAAAGCCAAAGCCAAAGAACAGAAAACACTTGAGAAGAAGCGCAGGAAAACGGCCCGACTGTATGTGATTCAGCGCAGACAGGATGCCGAGGATGCTGCCAAACTGCAGAAATACATAGAAATATACACAAAAAGGAAAGCGAAAGAAGATGAAAGAAAACAAAACTCCGATTGAGGTCACTCCCTATTCAGTGGCAATGGGCATTCTTATGGCCGTTGTCTTCTCTGCCGCCGCTGCATATCTGGGGCTCAAGGTGGGACAGGTGTTCGAAGCCGCCATCCCCATCGCCATTCTGGCTGTTGGTGTCACCGGGGCCCTCAAAAAGAAGGACGGACTCCATCAGAACGTCATAATCCAGAGCATTGGTTCTTGCTCGGGAGTGATTGTGGCCGGTGCCATATTCACACTTCCGGCCATCTATATCCTCGGTCTGGACGTGAACTTCATTCAGATGTTCCTCTCATCGCTGCTTGGCGGTGTGCTGGGGATATTCTTTCTGATTCCGTTCCGTAAGTACTTTGTGAAGGAGATGGACGGCCAGTATCCCTTCCCTGAGGCTACAGCCACCACCCAGGTGCTCAAGAGCGGAGAAGCCGGAGGCAGCAGTGCCAGAACCCTTCTGGTCAGCGGACTTGTAGGAGGAATCTATGATTTTGCAGTGGCCACCTTCGGGGCCTGGTCCGAAACACTTTCCACTACTGTCACACACTGGGGGCAGGTTATAGCCGACAAGGCCAAGTTCGTGGTCAAGCTCAATACCGGAGCCGCCATCCTCGGTCTCGGTTACATTGTAGGTCTCAAGTATGCATTCATAATCTGCTGCGGTTCTTTCCTGGTATGGTTCGTAATCATTCCGCTGATGAACCTCTTGTGGGGCGGTCAGGTCATTGACCTTATGGGCACAGGAGTGGTGCAGACCATTTCTCAAATGAGTCCCGACCAGATATTCAAGGAATACGCACGCCATATCGGCATAGGCGGCATAGCCACAGCCGGAATCATAGGAATCATCAAGAGTTCCGGAGTCATCAAATCCGCCCTCGGATTGGCTGTCGGAGAGTTCCGCAAGAAAAGCGGGGCTTCACAGACGGAGGATCGCTGCCAGCAGGACCTTCCGATGAAGACAGTGGTATTCGGCATTGTCATCGCTCTGCTTGCCGTGTTTGCCTTCTTTGCTTTCGGAGGGGTTGTCAACACTGTGTGGCAAGCCCTCATAGGACTTCTCATCGTCTCTGTCATCGCATTTCTGTTCACAACCGTCGCTGCCAATGCAATAGCCATTGTGGGCACCAATCCGGTGAGCGGAATGACGATTATGACTCTCATCATCACGGCTCTTGTGCTTGTGGCCGTAGGTCTGAAGGGTAATGCCGGAATGGTTGCGGCAATGGTCATAGGCGGTGTAGTCTGCACGGCTCTTTCGATGGCAGGAGGACTCATTACCGATTTCAAGATTGGCTACTGGTGCGGAACAACTCCGGCCAGACAGGAGACCTGGAAATTCATTGGGACCGTTGTGGCCGCTGCCACAGTCGGCGGAGTGATGCTGGTGCTGAACAAGACATACGGATTCACCGGAGACGGGGCCCTCGTAGCCCCTCAGGCCAATGCGATGGCGGCTGTGATTCAGCCTATGATGAACGGAGGCAACGCTCCGTGGCTTCTCTACGGAATAGGAGTGCTTATTGCTGTGCTGCTCAATTTCTTAAAGGTTCCAGCACTGGCATTCTGTCTCGGTATGTTCATTCCTCTTGACCTCAACTTACCCTTGCTTGTTGGTGGAGCGATTGCCTGGTTCGTAGGTTCACGCTCAGCAGACAAGGCTGTAAATGAAGCTCGTGCCTCCAAGGGCACTCTCGTTGCCAGTGGCTTTATTGCAGGAGGTGCGTTGATGGGTGTGGTTTCCGCGGTTCTCAAGTTTGCAGGATGTGACTGGTTCCTTGACGGATGGAATACCGTCGGTGCCAATGGTACTTCCCCCGCGCAGATGATTGCCGTAATACCGTTTGTGTTAATCTGTATCTATATGACTGTCTCCAGTCTGAAAACCAGAAAGTAATAATCTTTATTGTTTGACCGGATAGTATTTCAGAAAACTATGAACAAGTTTATGCAACTCGCCATTGAGGAAGCTCTCGACGGCATCAACAAAGGCCACGGAGGCCCTTTCGGATCTGTGATTGTACGTAACGGAGAGATAGTTGGCAAAGGCCACAACAGGGTGCTCAAAAACAACGACCCCACCTGCCACGGTGAGGTCGATGCCATTCGCAAGGCCTGCTACAATCTCGACACTTTTGATTTGTCGGACTGTGAGTTGTACACCACAGGAGAACCTTGCCATATGTGCCTGTGTGCGTGTATGTGGGCCAATATCAAGACGATATATTATGGTTGCACTATAGAGGACAACGCCCGCATCGGTTTCAGGGACGAAAAGTTCGACGGTATTTTCAGCGGTAGGGACAAGCTCCGGAATTATATGCTGGAACTTGACCGTGAAGCCTGTCTCGAACTTTTCGACAAGTATCTTTCAATGCAGCACAAGTCATATTGAGAAAGTGAACATTTTTCTTACAGCATTGAGCTGACAGAAAGACAGATATCATCAATACGGACGTTGCTTGACCCCGTATTTTTGATTTCCAGAGATATGGTGCCTGCGCCGGAAGTCGTTGATATGGTCCACTTTTTCTGTGAACCGGAAATGGTCACTCCGGAAGTTGAGCTTGTGACGGCAAAAGTAGTTTTGTTCGACTTGAAAGTAAGAGTTGCGTCTTTTACATCGCTGAAGGGTATGCCCGTGATTGTCCAAGTCTGATTGCTCTTTGACAGCAACAGTTCCGGACTTGTGCCTCCCGCTAATGCATCGTTGTATGTCTTTGTGTTGGCAGAGCTGTTGACGTATGTCAGGGACGATCCTCCGAAGGTGTTTGTTCCCGTAAAATTGTAGGCAGAGGGCTGAACATTGGCAGATGCACCCGACCAGTCTTCCGACCAAAGCACATCGGGAACGAAATCGACAGGATAAATTGTATTTGCCACTGTGCTGATATCACTGTTTCTTACAGTGGTCATTGCTTTTGATGTCGTTCCGTCGCTCACTTCAATTGTCAGATTTCTGTAGATTTGAGCTGGTATTGCAATGTGGAACACGGTTCCGCTTGCGGTGGTTGTCACTCCGGTGTCGCCGCAGTCAAGGGTCACAATGTCGGTGACGCTTGTCGAATCTGAGAGAACAGCACTTTGTCCCGATACTGTGAAAGTGCCGCTTGTCGCCTTGTTTTTCGAATACAGCTTTATGCTCCTTACATTATTTACGTCATTGTTCTTGACTTTTACGGCTATGACGGCACAGATGTTCTTGAAGTCAAGACGTTGAGTATTCCCCGAAGCGTACATTGGATTCAGACTGAAGTCACCATAGCTCTGTGTGGCAGGCAGGACGGTACTGGAACCGTTGTAGATTGAGGCAGGGTAATATGCAGTGAAGGGAGCGACGGGGTTGGCAGATGTACTGTCTTTCTTTGTGAATACTGCTATGGAGTTGTCAGTAACGTCGGGGGTCGCCGTAAACGTGATTCCGTTGATGGAAATTTCATCTCCTGCCTCCCACTCAACCTTCATTCCGTCCAGATTGGTTTTGGTGGCCGGTCCGTCCGTTATCACGGCGGTGAAAGTCATAGGAGCCTCATCAGCAATATTTTCAATCCGGTTTTCTTTCTGGCAACCGCTAACGAACAACATTGCAGCTATAATGGCCGCTGTCAGGAATAGTTTTCTCATAATGTGAATCCTTATATAGATGAATCAATACCAGTTGCTGGTATTTCCGTTGTTGAAATTTTGATTCTGGCCGCTCTCGCAGATAACCCGGGCCGGAGCAAGTTCAAGTATTTCCACGATGGGATACACATAGGTTTCGGTTTGAATAGTCATAAATACACTGTTTTGGTTTTTAATAGGTTATACTCGTCAATCTTTGGTAACTTATTTTTTTCGCTTCACTTAGTATTATCGTTTCACTAAGATTTACATAGAGTATAGGGACAGGATATTGAGAATGACTTTAGTCGCTTTCTCCATTGATTCGACAGTAACCCATTCCATTTTGCCGTGGAAATTCTGCCCTCCTGCGAAAAGATTGGGACAGGGAAGTCCGCGGAAGGACAGATTGGCACCGTCGGTACCGCCGCGTATGGGCTGAATCCGGGGTTTTACACCTGCCATCTCCATAGCTTTGGCTGCAGTCTCAATTATATGATAATGAGGCTCAACCTGCTCTCGCATATTATAATAACTATCTTTGATTGTGGCAGTGACAGTACCTTCGCCATAGCGGGCATTGATGAAATCGGCGCAACGGCGCATAAGCTGTTTTTTCTTCTCGAACTTGGATTTGTCGTGGTCTCTTATAATATAGGTGAGATCGGCATCTTCCACACTCCCCTTCATCCCAATCAGATGGAAGAAGCCTTCGTAGCCCTCTGTGCGTTCCGGTCTCTGGTCCTGAGGAAGCAAGGCATCAAATTCTTCGCCTATATGCAATGCGTTGAGCATTTTTCCTTTGGCATAACCTGGGTGAACATTGCGCCCCTGAATATGGATTGATGCAGCAGCAGCGTTGAAATTCTCGAATTCGAGTTCTCCGACTTCACCTCCGTCCATAGTATATGCATAGTCAGCCCCGAATTTCTTGACATCAAACTTGACCACACCGCGCCCAATCTCTTCGTCGGGAGTGAAGCCTATACGGATCGGGCCGTGTTTGAATTCAGGATGAGTCACAATATACTGCACCGCATCCATAATCTCTGCTACTCCGGCTTTGTCATCGGCCCCCAAAAGAGTCGTGCCGTCGGTGGTCACGAGGGTCTCCCCTTTGTGGAGCAGAAGCTCCGGGAATTCCGAAGGTTTCAGGAACAGGCCCGGGACGGCCTTCAGAGCAATGTCGGAACCGTCATAGTCCTTTATTATCTGCGGCTTGACATCTTTGCCTGATGCATCGGGAGCTGTGTCAACGTGTGCAATGAAGCCGATGGCCGGAGAATCTTTGCCGTTGTTGGCGGGGATTGAGGCCATAACATAACCGAATTCATCCAAATCCGCCTTAACCCCGAGGGTTGTGAGTTCATCTCTCAATAAGTTGAGGAGAACAAGTTCCTTGCTTTCGGAAGGCTGACTTTCACTTTCCTCGTTGGATTGGGTGTCAATTGCGACGTAGCGCAGAAATCTGTCCAATAGTTTTTCCATACCTTTGTATAAAAGTGAAGCGATTCACTGATGCGTGGAAACTCCTCAATGATTCTTGCCTGAGAAGAATTTGGAAATCTTTGCTGTATAATTGTCCAGCACCTGAACGGTCCCTCCATTGTAGAATGTGTCGGCGTTCAAACGGTCCGTTTCTGTCGGAGTGCGGAAATCAACATATTTTGCAGGATACCCTGTGACAGTGATTGTCTTGACCTTGATTCCGAACAGATGTTTCTTCCCGTCCACTTTGTAAGAAGACTGGATTATCACGTCACCTTTTCCGTGCTCTTTCAGGGCATAATAGTTGGCATTGGTAATCAACTGATTTAGGGATAGGCTTTTAGCTTCTACGTCAGAGGGTATGTATAAATAAGATACAGGATTCGGCTCCACTTCAAGGGAAGCGACAGTCATTGACAGAATTTTGGAATTGACAGCGTCCGAGCGGAGGCCAGTCATCGAAACGGCGCAGGATGACGTCAGGGCAATGACGGCAGTGACCGTGACAAGAAACAACAGTTTTTTCATTTTGGGTATGATTTGGTATCATTTAGTAAATCTCAAAAATACAAAAAGTTTGGATATATTGTTTCTTTTTATGAGTATCACTTCACAAACCGGTAATCCTGCCTTTATTTCAGTTATAGACATAGTTCTGACCTCTGTCTGAATGGACCCTGTTCCGTGTCACTCTATCGGTCACATATCGGGTTGCACATTGATTGCGGAAAACAATTCAAAAAAGTTAAAAAATTTTTGCAGGTTCAAAAAAAAGGTGTACCTTTGCATCCCCTTACGAAAGCAAGGGTACAGATCTTTGAAAATACTGAGAAAGATAACGAGGTAAAGTTAAAGAAATTATGATTAGTCTTAATAAATGGATTTTTTCGTTTAGAGGGATTACAATTTCATAGGCAAGAGAAATATGAGACGTAAAAGTCGAGTATGATTCACAAAGTACGAGAAAGAGAATAAGAGCGAACGGAGGATGCCTAGGCTTTCGGAAGCGAAGAAGGACGT
>DCIN01000007.1:49092-49219 GCA_002315815.1 Bacteroidales bacterium UBA1725
TAAGCTGCGAAAAGCTCCGGGGATTTGCAAACAGGAATTGATCCGGAGATGTCCGAATGGGGGAACCCCTATGGTTGAAGACCATAGATTATCGCGAGATAAAGCAAACGCAGGGAACTGAAACATC
>DCIN01000008.1 GCA_002315815.1 Bacteroidales bacterium UBA1725
GCAGGTTCTTGGCGTTGGTGTCGCCGGGCGTGAAGCCATAGAGCTGTTCGAACTGTTCCTGAAGTTCTGTAAGATTTTTCTTCTGCAGGGCGTCAATCTGCTTGTGCAGGATTTCCATGTTTGCTGTCATAGTCGTGTCCTCGTTGGTCTGCCCCTTCCCGGACCGCACAGGAAGGGGCAATTGTTGATGTTTAGCAATCTGCTGCGGTAGTGGTCTTTAACAAGCTCGGTCTTTCGTCGTTATCCAGTCGCTTATCCGATATTCTCCTGATAATTGCGGAAATAAGTGAAATTGCCTCCTGAATGTTCAGGGGCAGAGTAGATTTTGCCATTGAAAACTCCATTCGATGCATTTCCTGTCGAGAAAACATCGAGAAGCACCCGAGGCGCTTCAGTCCGCAGGCGCGGACGGGATAAAACTCCTGATTATGTCATAAAACCTCCTTTGTCTGTTCATTCGTCATCGTCTCCATTGGATAAATGACCTTGTTGCGCTTTTGATAATGGCAGTTACCAGAACACAGCAAAGGAGCCTCCAATGTGCATCACAACCCAAATCCGAATCGGCGACCGCGTGCGTGTCCGCAGCGGCCAGTACATCATCACCGCCATCGTGGTGGAAATACGCGAAGCCTCCTGGAAAGTACGGAACTCCACCAGCGGGCGCGAGTTCCAGGTGCGGCGAATCCTCAATGTCATTGACAGCGACGACGCATCCCCTGTGACCATTCCCGCCTCCCTTGCCGACGAAAACGGCGCACAACGCGAGATTCCGATGGAATCAGATGAATGCCCGAATGAAGACATTCAGCCCACACAGCCCCTCTCGCTGGTGGATGCCGCCTATGAGGTGCTAAAGCAGGAACAGCGTCCGATGAGCACGACGGAAATGGTCCGTCTTGCAATCGAACGGCAGCTTTGGACACCCTGCGGTGGCAAGACGCCTGAGCAGACGCTATACAGCCGCATCCACGAGGAGATCCGCCGTTCCCGAGCTCCGCGTTTCAAGAAGAGTGCCCAGCGTGGCAGATTCGAACTGGCGTGATGATTTAACCTCAAAAGCGGACAGCGGATAGGACCGCTACGCCTACGCAATAGGGCGACTCCTTCCGGCCGCCTGCCTGGTAAATCTCCCTAGGGAGAACCCACCCCGGGGGGGATAGGGCTATTATTCTGCCATCCACGGACAGCGGACATACGGACAATACGGACCTTCGATTTTTCACTGGGGACACCAGGGAGCTCGTAATTGTCCGCGAAGTCCGTGCGTCCGTAGTCCGCTGTCATTCCTCAAGGGCATAAACGGCGGGATTGACTTCAAGACAACGCTTTGCTTCGTCTTTCCAGCGGCAGCAGTTCTTCGCTATCAGCAGTTCAACAGTCTTTTTTGCAAGTTCGGCAGAAACATTGTTGAACTTGTAGAGATTGCGGAAAGCGATGAATTTCTCCTGGCAATGGTTGCGGAAGAAATGAATGAACTTACGTGCCTCGCTTGTGAGTCCGTCTCTGCTGACATATTGGCGAATACGCTCAACATTGGCGATGAAGTACTTCATCATTGAATGACCTGACCGCATATCCTCAAGAGTAATCTCAGTATGCCTGTTGATCTTGGCACAGATCAGTGCAAGGCGAAGAGTCTGCGAAGGATACCGAATGGCAGAATCTACAACTTCGGCATAAAGCCCTCCTTCACCGCTTTCGCCTTCAATTTCGCGGTAATGTTCAATCCAGAATGACTTCGCTTTCGGTGTCAGTGAAACCAACTCGACTTGACGCCGTTCATATGCCTCTGCAAGCAGAGAGAAAATGACATTGTCATAATTCAACTGTACCTGAAGAGGAATATTGGATTCATCATAGTCGCGCACAAGAGTGCCATCGGGCTTCCGTTGGCCAACCCAGGATTCCGGAAAACAAAAGAGACATCGAGATTTGAGCCCGCTGGCAGCGAGGTCATCATTGGTGAAAAACACGGGAAGCATGTCGTTCTGCGTCATGAGCAGCAGACCGACACAAGGGTGGTCAATCGGACTAATTGTCCGCTGAGCCCGTTCGTAATTGACGGGCTTCGAGCCGTCGAAGGCATCCAGCAGTGTATCTTCATGGGTATCCCCATCCTTGCTGTAGCGAATGCCCATGATCTGCTTGAGCATCCCTCTGGCATCATCGCTGAAAATGCCGGCGATGCCGCCGCATTCAGACAGACGCTGCTTCAGGGCTTCGTCCGTAATGTCGTTGTGGAGGATGTTCGGATTCGGAGGAAGACTAGCCAACTGGCTGTTGATATCCTGCAAATCCTTTTTCAGTTGAACGGGATCAGCATCCTTCTGCGGAATCGCCTTGGAAAGAAGGTTGCGAATGTTTTCCTTGCGTTTCAAGAGAATGCAGATGTCTTCCATTTGTTCGTTGTACTCCTTTACCTGCCGGTTGATCCAATTGTTGAACGGCTCCATGACAGGCCCGTATACAGTGCTCTTTCTTTCGCCTCTTGCCGCGAAAATTAGCACATAGAGATTGGCACGGCCCGTTAGGGTCGGCTTCACCATGTAGTAGACCAGTCTGCCAATGGCAAAACCGCTTGCAGCCAGAAGAGCAACTGCCGGGATGGCAACGGGAACCTTGTGCGTCCGGCTGAGTGCAATGGCCATGTCCCGAAGACACTCCGGCATTGCCTCTACCGGGAATGACGGAGGCTCCGGAAGCTTGGGCTGGAGCTCAAGAGGTGGCCATTTCCCGCCTTCACGGACAACGGACACACTGACATTACGGACATCCTTGGCAGGCTGGGCAAGCAAATTGCGGAATACCCCTTCGTCAATCTGACTTTCAGCGTTCCTGCCATACCCCATTCTGGCTAATGAGGCGGCTGCCGCCACTGAATCTCCGTTGTGTTCCAGAAGCGTGTAGACTCGGAACTTGTCGTAGTTGCAATTCATTTCAAAGGGAGACGCGTTACAGGTGAAAACATGGAACGTCTGGCCATTGAAGGTGGCTCCGTGTCTGTCAGAAATCGGTTGCCCTGGACGCCGCCAATACTCTTCGCCACTGGCTGTTCTGAGCAAAGTCCAGCCTGAGCTTTCAAGATATGGGCGAATGTCTCCACGCCGATTGAAGTCATCGCCTGGACGAAGCTCCCAATTTGACGTTGGATTTGATGACGGCAAAACCTCCTTGAAGACTTCCGGCATGCTTTCGTCAAACGCAATTGCCGCATCGATGATGAGTTTGCGTTCGTCCTCATCAAGGGTAGGCAGGTTACACCAGCTTCCCTGGTGCAGAATGTATCCTTTAGACGGTGCGCAAAGGATAACGCTTCCTTCTCCACGAAGCTCAATCAGCGTTTTGTTCTTTCCATCGCGGATTCCGCTTGCGAGTTTGCGGTTCGGTTCAGCGTCTTGGCTTCTGTGATAAGGAACATGAAAACCACCGGATTGACTGCGTTCAAGGACAAGTTTGTCAAACAATTCCTTGGGAATCTTTGCTTTCCATGCGGGGAATGATTCGCCTCCATTGTCGAAGTCGATGACCTCCAGATTACCGGAAATCTTTCCGCAGACGATGCAAAGCGCATCGGGTGCGAAACGCTGCCAGAGCGCGCGAATCTGCGCTTCGGAGTTCTGGTGCGTCTGGTAGTCTTTCCACTGTGCAACCAGGGGGCGTTTCTGCTGTTTCGAGGCAGGAAGTACGGAAAGGCCAGCCTTTCCGTACTCGACCGCCACATCGACGGGGACGGTGTATTTCACCAGCGCCGATGTCGTTTCATTTGTGATGTTGTTTTCTTGGACCATTATGATTCCTTGAAATGAATGATGCCACGGGCATCATGGTTGTTCCGCTGGACGACGCGTCCAGCCACGAATTGCCTCTGTGTGTTCCTGTTCTACGTCTTCATTGTTCTTTCCTCCTGTGATTGTTTGGTGGTATGTCGGGGGAGAGTGTATCTCCCGTCACTTATGTATTAAAAAAATAGTGGGGGGATGGACAGTAAAAATCAGTTGTTTTTGAAAGAAAGTTCATTTTTCCTTCTCACGTGATGCCTGAAGACCATTTGTCCCGTCACCTATGCATTCGACAAAAACTCAAAAGCGTTCAGGAGTTTTTCGTTTTTTTCTTCATCTGCGTTATCCACCGAAATTCCGGAAATGGGAAAGTTTTTCTGAAAAAACTCTTCCTCCACCAATGCATTCAGGATTTCCCCCAAAAGTGTCCATGACTTCAGAAAATTTTCCATCACATACGCTTTCAAGAAAATCGGGATGGACTTGACAGAGTTTTGATAGGAAATCTTCAAAAGCCAGAATTCCTTCTCACCAATAGCATTCAAGAAAATCCGAGAAATATTCGAACTTTTGGAGAGGAAATGCAACGCATGTTAAAATTGATGAGTTTTTTTGTCTTGTGGAGTTGAAAGCTCTTCTTTAATTGATTATATTTAGTGCTGGAGATTAAAATAATGAACTCATACGCACAACAACTTGAATCACTGGTGAAGGCTGGCCGCTCATTTACGGCGGCAGAGGCTCGCAGTGCAGGCATTCCCGCATCGGTTCTCCCGTATTATGTGAAGACTGGATGCCTGGAACGAATTGGCTACGGCATATATGCGCCTGCAGGACGTCCTTTTCAGCAGTATTCCGACATAGAACAGCTTCTGAAGAAGGGGAGCCGTTTTGTCGTGTGTCTGCTTTCTGCCCTTCGGCTTCATGATTTTACCACACAGCTCCCTTCATCTCTGTGGATTGCCATTCCGCAGGGACATCATGTTCCGGCGTTTCAAGGACCGCCGCCCGTATGTATTCGGCTTGGAAAAGATACCTTTGGCTGGGGCGTAGAATACCTCGAACGTGACGGGCTGACCATTCCCGTATATTCTGCTGCCAGAACTGTAGCCGATTGCTTCAAATTCCGTAACAAGTTCGGTCTTGATGTGGCGATAGAGGCACTGCACGAGGGTTATCGTCTGCACAAGTTCACGATACCAGAACTGCATCAGGCAGGTGATATCTGCCGGGTTTCTAACATCATGTCACCATATATCATGGGTATGCTTCAATGACCGTACAGAACGTAACCAATTTTGCAGCTTCAGTCTATTCACGGCTGAAGAACCTTTCACAAAAGAAGGGGGGTGACTTCAATAGATTGCTGATGCGATATGCCATTGAAAGATTCCTGTACAGAATTGCCCAGTCTCCATCAGCGGAAAACTTCGTCCTGAAAGGCGGGAATCTCTTCATTGTTTGGCAAAATGGCGACACGGCACGGACAACGATGGATTCAGATTTTCTTTTCTTTGGTGATGCTTCCGAAGAGCATCTGCGCTCGGTCTTTTCAGAAATAGCACATGATATTGCCTGTCCGGAGGATGGTATGCGCTACGATGCGGAGACAATAGCTGTTTCTGCCATTCGTCAGGATACGGAATATGGCGGCACGCGTGTCACAATGAATGCCTACCTGGGGACTGCGCGAATTCTAATGCAGTTCGACATTGGTATCGGCGATGCCATCACCCCTGGTCCTATTATGGTAGACTTTCCGGTTTTGCTACCATTGCCAGTGCCCAGGCTCAAATCCTATCCCGCAGTCACGTCAATAGCGGAAAAGGTTGACAATATGCTGGTCAGGGAAATGGACAACAGCAGAATGAAGGATTTCTATGATATTTGGCTACTTTCAATGCTATTTCCTCACGACCTTCATGAACTCCGATTGGCAATCCGCAATACACTTAATAGACGTGGAACTGCTCTGCCCGAACAGACGCCAATTTCCTTGACGAAGGCCTTTGCAGATAATGTAATGAAGCAGACTCAATGGAAGGCCTTCCTCCGCAAAAATGGACTTACTGGAGCCCCAAAAGAATTGAAGGAAGTGATAGATCGACTGGCAGCGTTCCTCCTGCCGGCACTACAGGGAGATTCTCAAGCAGCTAATTGGGATCCCTGCGAGGGGGCATGGAATCCTGCGAAATAAGCCATTCGATGTATCAATCTGCGTCAAATGAAAGATATTTGGCGCAGATTTGAACATGTGAAATCGGGCAATCCGCAAAAGACCAGTGAATGCCAAATTCCCAATCCGTTTATCCTACATAAACGGGCTACGCGAAATAAACGGGGCGTGGCAGACCTTTGGATTACGCACAAAGGTGAATATTTGCTGGGGATATCGGGAAACGTAGTATCTTTCCCATGCGAATATCTCCTGGTGCATAAACGGTGAACAATAACCGCCGAATGCTGATAATACGCATTAACTCTGCATGGTGCAATAGGATACGGAAGATTCGTTGAATAAAGACCCGGGTCTTTACAAATCGTAGTGGATAAATGGGAGAAGGGGCGGATAGGGGGGATGAGGTTCATCCGCTGGCGTTCTCTTTCGGGGGCGACCAGGCGTTTTGACCTGGGATTTCACGGAAAAAGTGGGCATAAAAAAAGCACCTGAGTAAAGACCCAAGTGCTTTTTCGTAAGAAG
>DCIN01000016.1 GCA_002315815.1 Bacteroidales bacterium UBA1725
GCCCCGGACTTCGAGAACCTGATATATTTCTCTGAAGAGGAGGCGTACATCGTGAACAGCCTCATCGATAACCTTGACCAGACGAATAATCTAAAGGTCAATCTGAAGCGCAAGTTGGCCACAATCTACAACAGCACCAGCATTGTAGAATACATCGACAAGAAGAGTAACACGGCCAATATACGGGCACTATCAGAGGCTATAAAGAACAAGCAGAAGGTCCGGCTCAAGGACTACGAGTCCGCCAGAAGCGAAACCGTGAAAGACAGGCTGGTGGAACCGTTCGCATTCTCCACGAACCTCATCGATGTCTGGGCCTACGACCTGAGTGACCTGCACAACAAGGTCTTCAAGATCTCCCGCATCGGCGAAGTCGAGACTCTGGACGAAGATTGGGAGTTCGAAGGCAGCCACCGCCGCCAGAGCACTGATGTGTTCCGGATGTCCGGGAAGTCCCCGAAGAAGATCAAGCTGCGCCTCGGCATACGGGCAAAGAATCTCCTTCTGGAGGAATACCCACTTGCCGCCAGGGATATCACCCGGAAAGGTGCCTACTGGATACTGGAGACCGGAGTCTATGACTTTGCCGGTGTCTGCCGGTTCTACTGTGGACTGGCCGATGATATCGAGATTTTGGGCTCTCCGGAGCTGGAGGCATACGTTCAGGATTATGCTCGAGAGCATATCATCGGATAATCTTTGTTGATGTAGCCCGATTCGTTGACAAAAGCTGGCAAACAGTTGCGGTACCTTTGCATCTGTAAACAAAGGAAACCGCAATGGGCTACAAGGAATCTCTCAACGACTTCATCTATTCACAGAATTGGATATTCGCCAAGACAATGGCGGATATTCCGCATTGGTATTGTCTGAAGGCTCAGTGCGACAATGAAGGTGCCTGGGACTGGTTCGTCCGCTTTATGGATGAATACGGCGTTGAAGGCTCATTCTGCGGCAAGACTTACAAGTATCTCTACTGGGGAGAATACCGGTACTGGATGATGGATCCGACTCCTGAAGAGTGTGACCTCATCAACAGGTGCATCATTCCTGATGACGAACGCAAACCGGAGAATTTCCCGAATATCATCAGATAATCTTTGAGGTCAATATGGAATACTGGGAATTTTACAACGGTGGCAGCACCGATAATGACGAATAATACAATGGCCAATATCTACCAGACCTTCCGGCGTTTCCTGCGCGACAACGGTTGCGAGCGGCAATTTGATGCTGCCTTCTATGAGCAGTGCGGGGCCAATGTGCTTGATGAGACCTTAGCGGACATCCTCGTAATAGATGAGGGATTCTTCGGCAGAGTCTTCAGATGGGACCTGACATCCGAGGGTCGGGAGTTTTGGAAGGATATTGATGGTAAATGGTGGGAAAAGTTCCAACGTTGTTAAAAATTATGTGGTAAAAAATTCCCCAGCCGCCCGTGAGGGTCGCTGGGGAACATTATCTTACCGGTCTCGCGACCTACGGATTAGTCTTCTTCAGACTCTGACTCGGTGTAGGTCGCTACTGCAAGCATCTCGCCCGATTTCTCTCCAGTCGCTGTATTTACGTAGAAATACTTGAAGAAGACTTTCGGGTTGCCTGCTGACACTGCACCGTACTTGGCCTCGTAGTCATCGCTGATGTCGATGGCGGTCGTCACCGGAGTCTCGGGATCACCGATTTCTGTGGCCTTGCTGTAAGCACGGCTGATACCGTTGCTCTGAGGAGCGGAAGCGCAGATGATGAGCTTGAGGTTGGTGATAACCGAAGGAATGGACGCCAGCTTGAAGGTGAACGCCTCGTCGGTGAGAGTGATGGTTGCCGCTGCGGGAGCCTCGACACCCACGAGTGCAGGAGGATCCTGCTTGATGGTACCACCGCAGTAAACCACCCAATAGTTGAGCCTCATAAAGAGGTTGGAACCGGTGATCTTCGTCTTGGTACCGAGAACAGATTTGGCCTCAGCTGACTGAGCAGCGGAGTTCCACGCCAGAATCTGGGCGTTGGTGAGTGACTGCCAAGCCTGGGAGAGCTGCTTGAAGACAGCTTTCACGGAAGCCTGGTCGGATGTGCGGACGCTTCCGCCGTATCCGCGGTTGCGGATGTACTTGCGTCCACGAGTCTTTGCCGCGGTGACGCCCTTGGCGCTGCCGGACATTTCCTCGAATGCGATAGAAGGAATGTACTTCATAATAGTGTGATTTTTGAGTGAAACATAACGTATAGTATCGCGACTACTATTAGGATGATTATAAGGGCGAAAGCATAGCCGCCCAATTTGATTTTGAAACTCTGCCAAGCAGTGAGCTCGGCAGGGACTTCGATGTAGTGGTCAACGTCCACCTGCTTGACGATTATTGAGTCTTTGTAAACAATCTCTTTCTGTACGATTGCGGGCTCCCTGACGGGCTTTACCTCAAGAGAATGAGCAAGGATTCCATCGGAGACCGAAGCGGTCGATTTGGCGTATTTGTTCTCCAGTACCGAAGTTGTATCAAGCGTCTGAACCTTCTCGACAATCCGGGGCAGCTCGATGTAAACCGTATCCGGAACATAGACGGTTTCCGTGCGGATTTCGACCGTGGTTTGTTCTCTCGGTGTGACCTGCTTGATTGTGCCGCAGGCCACAGAGAGGAACAGGAGGGAAAGGAGTATGAAGTTTTTCATTGAGCAAGATTTATTCTGATTCCGGCTTGTCGGCCTTCTTCCGGAGCTCGGCATCGATGCGTACAAACTTGGCATCGTACGAGGTCTTGACTCCGAGGATAGCTCCGGCCAGAACCAGGAGCTCGGACACAATCGAGATGGCAGAGTTCGAAATCTCTCCCGGAGGTGGAACGATGAACAGGCAGGCACAGGCGATGGCCACGCCTGCAGCGAAGCTGGCGATTGCCATTGCTCCCTGCAGACGCGTCATCTCTTTCTGTGATAATCTGGCCATAACTACTCTCCGTCTCTGACTGCAAAAAGGAATATGAACGGGTCATACCCGGTGGAGCCCCAGCCTGAAACGCGTTCCTGACAGGTGAACACTCCGTTCTCGATGCGAGCCTCCTGCATCCCATCCATATCTGGGTTGCCTTGATTGTAGCCACCCGGGAACGGAATATCGAGAGCGAAGTCCGTAGGCAGATTTTCAATCGTGGCTTCCCACGGCAGGTCTCTGTATGCGTATGACACACCGGTAATCAAACCTGTAAGGAACACCCAGTGTTCATCGATGACACAGACAACGTCGGAAGTGTAGAGGTACTTGGTCGGCTGCGTGAAGTTCACATAGGTCTTCCTGAGCATCTCGGCATTCGAGCTCTTGTGCTTGCCGACATACATCGCCTGAATATAGACGGTGATTTCCTCGGCCCTCTCAAGTGGGGCAAACTTCTCCAGACAGATGGTGTTCTTGTCCTTGATCCAGCTGCGGATGACTGTACCGCCATCGTAGTTCATCGTATAGGAATAATACTCCCTGCGGTCAATGAACCTGGTAAATACACCGGTATCGGCGGAACGGGACAGCATCAGGTCCGGAACCTTGATTTCCAGAACATCTGCGGCCTGGTATTCCGGAGATGTGGTGTTGTATGTAAACTTGGCATTGAGGACTACATAGTTCTCCGTCTGGTAGTCCTTGAACTGGATAGTTCCAGCACCGAAATTATTGCTGATTGAATTGAACATATCTCAAGAGGATTTTATTTGTAATAGACTCCGGTACCGAACACCTCGGACGGTTTGACGTAATATCCGCCGCGATGGGCAACCACAATCTGATGCTCACCCCAGTTGACGAACTGAATCTGATAAGACTGGGCGGTCACGCGATTTCCATCGGCTCCTCGTGCAAGGACAAAGCTGAAACCGTTCATATCCGATGCAAGCGGTTCATCAGGATATATCTCTGACGAAGCAACGTTGCTGTGGCCGAGACAGATTGAATCAAGCGCCATAGCCGGAGCCCCGGTACTGAAATCCATATCCAGCTTGGAAACGTGGCTCTCGTGAGAAACGTTGTCGAGGGTGTATTCCATCCTCTCTTCAAAACCTTCCTCGCGGGCCTGCTCCTCTGAAATACAGAAACGGGTCACGCGCATAGTCTCGCCGACAAATCCCGTTGCCGGGTCAAGCCAATAGAGTTCGATGAACACCTTGTCTCCGACCTTAGGCATAAAGCCAATCTTCTCGGTGTAGAGTTGAGTGAGTGCAGCGTCACCCCAGTTGTCGGCCATACCCGGTGTAATGATTACAGTCTTGCTCCAGCCGGAACTGATACCGACTCCCTGACCGGCGGACATCCTGACGACAAGCTTGTAGGTTCCGGTGGGATTGACAATGCCGGTCATCAGAACGCGGACCGGAGTCACCCAAATCTCATCCCAATCGACCTCTGGAATGTCATTGAGATAATCCGGAGCATCAACGAGCATACCCTCACCGGCCATTTCGCGGTTGGCATTGATGCGGACAAACGCATTGTGCGCGGTCATTTCTGCGGCCTTGCCGAATGTGGATATGCCCTTGAGATGCTCGGCCAAAGCCGCCCAGGCTTTCATTTGGGAATCGGTGAGCTGCTTATATGCCCGGGAGACTTTGGACAGAGTATTGCGAGAGACTGCCTGTGCAGGCGTCTTTGTCTTATCCTGATATGCTTTGTGATTGAGGATGGTCCGGCCGCCTATACTTCGGGCCGTAACGTCACCGGCGCTGCCGGTAAACTCTCCAAATGCGATTGACGGTAATGCTTTCATACTACAAATTGTTGTAGCAGCTACCGTTTCCAATGCAAATATAGCAATAATAATTTATCCGTAAAATCAATGTTTTACGTAATCTCACTTCAAGTAGAGAATTAGGATTTTATCCTAAGTTCATAAGGAAAGATGTCTTCCGGAATATGTTCCGGTACCCGGTCTGCGTATCGATGAGCAAATACCTGCAATGCACCTGGTACGAAGGGCCAACGACGGGCCAAAGATTACGGAAGTCTGGGATGATAAATCGGACTTCTGCATCAGCAGACGGGCAATTTGAAAGGGCCAAAAAGGTTCTCAGATATCCGTCATTCCGACCTCTCCCTGGTTCCTTGAGTTGAAGCTTCAGCACCACCCTATATCTCGTCGGATCCGAACACTCCGGCAACTGGCAGCGGAATGTCATCTGCAGATCTGAATCATCAACGACAGCTGCGCTGCCGAACTCTAGATACACCACCGGAAAATCCTCCCAGGGCGCAGGCTCCGGGACGTGTTCGTTACCCAGCTGCGCGAATCCGTGGTATGCAGATACGAACAGATTGTTCCCTGTAAGATGAGTCGAGCCATCAAAGGGCGGTTTGTGACTCGGAGCCAAAGCCCCAAAAGCATTCCAGCTCAACTGAACCTCGTGGTCCAGCTCTCGCCAGGCAGCCAGAGCCCTGCGATGCAAGTCCAGATGACGCAACTGTCCTGGAGTCCCCGGGTACTCGCAAACAGGCTTCTTCTTCCAGTAGCACACGCCATCCTTGTGGTAGAACGTAACGTCTCCCACAGAGGACCAGCAGTCAGAAAATCCGGAATTGGGTTCGTATCGGGGCATAACTGAAAGTATAGGTGTATATCAGAGATGCAAATTTACTGATAATGCGTTGAATAACCATTGTCAGTAGCAAAGAAGAAGCCTTCCCGAACACGAATATCAGGAAGGCTGAGGGAATGTGAATATGAGGTCCCACATAGGGGGTGGGGTCCACAGTACAAGTTTTGACCAAAGAGGTAGCTCAGAGGTAGCTCCTAGGGAGCAAAGAGGGACGTATAAGCAAGCAAGTGAAAACCCTCGGACTTGACTGTCATTCCGCTATCACAAAAATACTCAAAAAATCCGGATTAATGAATATCCTTGCTCTCTCCTCCGGGCGTGTGATGCCGGTGATTTCCGGCACGGCCCGGGGGCGTGCGTCAGTGAGATTGGGCTCGGCGGTTTTGCTCTTTCGGGAGTGGCCGCGTCAGCGGACATCTCACGAAGGAGTAAAACCGCGAGCAGGCAAGGCGATAGCCGCGGCAGGCGGCGGACGGGATGAGGGTGATTCGAAGAACTGACGGTGACTCCGCCGCTTGCACTTCCGTTCGCATCAAGGTATAATGCCAGGGACGGTGAATCGAAGGAGTCCGGCCGCCCGGTCAAGCTGGTGCTGCAAGTGTAGGCGAAGGGATTGTAGGCGTACAGGCAGCGGAGACTTTAGGCTCCGATGACTCGCCGGAAATCCCGAAGCCGAAACGAGTCTGCACGAGCGCAGACCGGAATAGCGTGACCGGACACAATAATTTCCTCTGGGCGAGTCTGTGACTGGAGCGATAGCGAAAGGAACAGTCTCGCTTGGCTGCGAGCCCTCGGAAGATTTGGCGACTGCATCGCAGGCGTCAATTCTGTAGAGGATCAGGCGAGCAGGTTTTGTCCCCCTTTGGGGGATTAAGGGGGATAATAAATATTACCGCGGAGGCTCGGCTCTTGACTCTTTATCCAGAGCGCAGCGGCGGATAAGGAGTCACAGCCGATGCCGACCCGCCCGAAGGGCATAGAGTCCGCCGCCATCGAGCGAGGCACGGACTTCTGAATACGCACTGACCTTCATTACGTGGTAGAATGTATCTGGACCGCATCAGCGGTCCGTGGCCCGCAGATGCCCCGGGTCCCGGGTGGGGCTGTAGGCGGGCCACCCCATCACCGCGGCGGACTCTTCGGCCAGGCACACTCACTCCCGGTCATAAGAGATACAAAGGCAGCTCCTTAACATAACGACCTGTTGTATAACACGGGCTTACGGAGGCCTGGGCGGGCGATTTCTCCAGAATACTGTATATGGTTGAGCGTGAGATGCCGCTCGCGCCCGTGTTGTACAACTTCCCGGAAGATTATGTTAACTCCCGGCCGGCCAGCACTAATGCTGGAGCGAGGTAGGG
>DCIN01000075.1 GCA_002315815.1 Bacteroidales bacterium UBA1725
CAGGAAATCAACAGTGGCATAAGAAAAATGAGAATACCTTTTATATTCATCTCCTAACAGGCGAACAATCAGTCCTATACATTTCCTGTATCCTACAGGTACCAGTAGCTCCGTTTCTGAGAATTACATCAAATTCACAATAATTGTATGGCGTCGGTGCACAGGGAAATCGAACGGCATCACTTTCCGCTTCGGCCAACGCCTCAGCATTTTCAATAACATACAAGTCTCCTGATGAGCGGGTCACTTTGACGGCGGTGAAAACGGCGGCTGAAGCGAACAACGCTACGGCACATAAGATAATGATTTTCTTCATAATAATTGTATTTAAGGGTTAATAAGGTTCAATTTGTCTTCTTTCAGTTTATCTTCAAATATCTCCCTAATCCTGCCGTTCAGGGCCGGGTCACCGACAAGGACCGGCTTCCCTTCGCCGTCCACGAACAAAGAATGGAGTCTGGAGTCTGATGGCGGTATTGTAGGATTGTCTTTCAGAAAGCTGTTGCGCTCATCCGCATAGACTATCATCTTCGGCTTGTGCCTGACAGAATCCGGCATTGGATACACGTCACCGCCGAACGCAACGCTCACATAATGAGGCAACACTATCCTGCTCTCCATTATCCTTTGAATATCCCTGCGCAGACGCACGCTTTCACAGCCCGCGGACAGAAATACTGTCACGAGCAGCAGAGTCAATGCTGCCAATCGGGGCAGCAGGCACTGGGCCACTCTGGGCAACAGATGCCGGGCTATCCGGGACAGCAGGGGGCGTAATGGTTTTGCGGGGTTCATCAGTCGGTGTTTGCAATCTGTTCATCGGCCACAAGGCCGAGGAGCAACTACCGACAAACGTAAAAAAAAAAGAAATCTCCAAATTTTTCTCAGTGGAACAGACAATATGTAATACGTGAACCATCTCAAAGAATCAGCCGCCTTAAAGAGTCAGACTCTTCAACGAAGCATGAATAATCTCATCGAATTCACTGTTCGATTCTTTGCTAGGTTTCAGTATTATCAGATTATCGGGAGACAAAAAGAACAATGAAAGATCCGACACAGAGACCTCATTATTTCCTACCATTATTCTGTCATATATTTTAGCACCGGAACCGTCATAAGAGCACAAACAGTATTTGTCCTCAATCCCGTGAAAAAAAGTGCACAAAAAACAATCGGGAGTCCCGGCAAAGCAGCTGAGGCCGAAAGAGTAATGCCTGTTTTTCATAGTAAGAACCAAATCACGAACGTTCTCCATAGGTTCCACTTTCCAAATTGAGGGAAAAGGATTCTTGTCTCCGAATTGGATGGTATATTTCTCCTTAATAACGTCCGACTGGAAAAGATATATACTATTGTTCGCACATTCATAGAAGACAAGTCCTGAATCGGATGTGTAAAAATTGACAAACCCATAAAACAAACGGCAAGCGGTCTCCTGCTGAGTGGTGTAAAGATGATAAGATTCAGAGAATGTGTCAAGATTAACAATAAGTATCCTGTAGTCACAGGACAGTTCACAGCATCTCAAATACAATCTGTTGTTGTAGGAGGAAATGGAATTGCAGTTGACGGGAAGTTCCTTTTCCCGAAGAAAAACCCCGTCCAAAGAATATGAAAGGATATATCCTCTTCCTGCATCAAGAACATAAATGACATCATCACAGATGCAGAAATCGGAAATCTCGAGATACTCTCCCGGGCCACGCCCCATCCTTTTGATGTGTAATCCGGCGCAACCATCATCAGCAGAAATGGAAGAGATTATTGAACCATTGGAAATGTAATACTTATCCTCGTATGGCAATATCTTGGTTATCCCCCCCATAAGAGAAGTATCAAGAGGCATCCGGATTTCTCGACTGATATCAACGAGTTCTGACAATTGTACAGGAATAGAGATGTTGGAAATGTCAATCTTAACAAGAACTTCCGATTGCTTCTGTGAACAAGCCGTAATAAGGCCAATACAGAAAAAGACGACAAATGGTAAGCGACAGGAAGGCGGAGATGCTCGAAGTCGAATCTTCTGGTAAGCAAGCCGCGGGTCGCCATCCAGAAGATGAATAATCCCACAATAGCGGAATCCGGCCTTCTCTATGCAGTGGCGCATTATGGCGTTATCCTCGTGAGTATCAATCCGAAGGTTTTGAATCTGATTCCAGCACCATTCGAAGCAGGTGGTGGCAACACCTTTTGATGACTTGAGACTGCCAAGACGATGGATGGTGCCGTAGTGCTGACTGTCATCAGTCCAGGCGCCTTCAATCACTTTGTATGTCGGGTCTTCTCCCGGAATGAAAGCGAAGGCACCAACAATCTTTCCGTTTTCTTCGATGCAGTATCCGTTACCGTTTTCTATATCCTTTCGGACAATCTCTTCCGAAGGGTAACCTTCCTTCCACTGATGCAGATTGCCACTGTCCAGCTGTATCTGCCGGGCTTCCCGGTAGATGGTCATCAGACAGGAAATGTCATCAAGTGTGGATCTTCGGATTGTCATCTCAGATCTGGGCAATCTTGACCAGTTCCAGGTCGAACTCCAGCGTTGACCAAGCGGGAATGTCGTCCGTCTTCACAGAACCGTAGGCGTACTTCGCCGGAATCCATATTCTGTACTTGTCTCCCTCATACATCCTTACAAGGGCTATCTGCCAGCCCATAATGATATCGCGAACCCTGAAAAGGGCAGGCAGAGTCTCCCCTTCCGTGGAGTCGAACTGAGTGCCATCGATGAGGCGACCGGTGTAATGGACATACACGAGGCTTCCGGGCTTAGGGTGAGTCTTCCCTCTCCCCTCTTCAAGTTTCTGGATAAGGACGCCGCTTTCGAGGGCAAGGATTCCTTCTTCCTTCGACTTCTCGAGAAGGAAGTTCTCGTTGTCAATCTTGTATTGGTTGATGCGAGGATGCTTGTTTCTGCTCATTATTCCTTGATTCTTGAATCAATGATTATCGTGACGGGGCCGTCATTCAGAAGGCTTACCTGCATATCAGCTCCGAATACTCCCTTGCCGACAGGTTTTCCGATGGCTGCACTCACCTCGTCGCAATACTTCTCATAGAGGGGAACGGCCAGGTTATGTCCAGCCGCACGGATATACGACGGGCGGTTGCCCTTCCTCGTGGATGCAGTGAGGGTGAACTGCGAGACCGCCAGCACCTCGCCACCGATATCCGTCACGCTTCGGTTCATCACGCCGTTCTCGTCATCGAAGATGCGCAGCCCTACAGTCTTCCCGACGAGCCACCGCATATCCTCTTCCGTGTCGCCGTTCTCGACTCCCACCAGCACCAGCAGTCCGCGGCCGATTTCGGACACAGTCCGGCCTTCAACAGCAACAGACGCAGCGCTTACTCTTTGTATCACCAGTCTCATTCGTATGCTTTATCTTAATTCTCGGAAAGAATCCGCTTCGTAAAGGAGCAACGATCCTACCCGAGAATGGCATCGGAGAGTGACTCCAGCAAGGCTAAGTCTTCTTCCTTCATCCTGCCCCGAAGTGTCACGGTGTTGCCTCTAACTGTGATATTCTTCATTCCTTCAAGCAATTTGCCCATTTCTCTTGCTGCACAGGGCGCCCACGAGCCGTTTTCAATCAGGGCCACTTCCTTGTTCTGCCAAGCCTTGATGGACAGATGATGGAGAAAG
>DCIN01000004.1:0-4673 GCA_002315815.1 Bacteroidales bacterium UBA1725
AGAGGCGCAGCCCTGAGAAGCCCTTCCTGCCTTGGGGCTCTTGCGCGTATGGTTCTCGATGACGGGACCGCTCCGTCCTCTTACGATGAAAGCTATGGCTATGAATGTGCATACAAGGGCCTCATGCTCGGCGCTGACGACCTTCTTGAAGTGGTAATCCGCGGGTATAAGAACGGATTCCTCACTCAACACTCCACGATGATTGAGCGCAAATGGCTACCCAAGTACGAGAAAGAAGTTGGCGAGATGATGGATGACCACGAGCTTGACGGCGATGAATATGACGACGGCCACGAGTATCTCTATGATGGAGATCCGGAGTTTTTGCTCCATATTGAGCCCGAACGCGAAATAGAAGAAGACTGATCATGGCAATAAGACTGAAATTCAATAAAACAGGAAAGGACCTGACGGGACGCTCGAAGATGTGGGGTTGCCCCGATCTGCCGGACTCTCTGGATTACCCGGAAGTTGCGGTGAACGATGGCGGCGAGGTGGTGGACGACCCTATGACCTTTGTCTGTCAGATAAGGCTTGAGGACATTGCGGCTCTTGACCCGCAGGGCGCACTCCCACATAAGGGAATGCTCTATTTCTTTGCTTCGCTGGATTACTTTCTCGGCCATCTTGACGCTCTTGCCCAGCCCGGTATGGGCGAATGGAACGCGCGCTACTTCAAAGTGCTCTACTCTCCGACATGCGATGAACTTCACACCCATAGAATCGTATTTGAAGACGGGTCCGAATATGGTCTGGAGGCTGAAGAGATTTCATTCGAAAACTGCCAGGACAAAGAGGACGGGTTCAAGCTCCTCGGAAGTCCTTATTTCGATGAAATCGAGGAACTGTATCCTGGATGGATCTCGCTTTTGCAGCTTGACTGCCACGACGGATGGAACCTTCAGTTCTTTGATTGCGGGATGCTGTGCTTCCTGATAAATGGAAAAGACGTAAAATGCTATCTACATTCTTTCTGATATGAGAAAAATACTATTATCGGCACTATCGGCAGTCATTTGCCTGACATGTGTCGGTTGTAAAACAGATAACCGGAAACAAATTATGGATAGAATAGATGAACTCGGCGGCATATTCACTGAAATGGTAGAAAACGACGGCACCTTCGCAGCCCAATGGAAAAACATCCCGCTCGGGCACAAAGCCTTCGCTCTGATGAAGGACGAGCTCCCATTGCGCGTTGAAGGGGAACTGACTCCCTATACCCGCATCGTTCTGCTGAACAAGATGATGTCTTGTATGCCGGAAAGAGACTGCGCAAGATTTTTCTTGAAGTGAAACGGTATCAGATGTCTCTTTTCCGCCTTGTCAGCGACAAGGACGTCAAGGAAGATATGGACATTGACGGATATGAAGGCAATCCGGAAGGATATGTCAGGGAATATACCGAAGAACAGCACCGGAAAAGCCTTAAGAGGACGGAGGACTATCTCAACCGTAGCGTTTCAATGGAGGATTGGTGCAAAAAATACGGAATTATGCTGAAATTCGACCCGGTGGAGCGCTCTGAAAAGTGGGAGGAATGCATATATAAGGTGGAGAAGGAATGTGATGAAAGGCTTGCCGCCGAGCTCAAGGGAATGGGGTTCTGCTTTTCATATTGGAGTACCAAGAAAGCCGTTTTGGCAAAATATGGAATTGAATGGGACAGCCCTGCCACAATGAATCCGAGAGTTATGTTTGATTAAATTAGTATTGAATTAAAAAAAAATTTACCTTTGTGGATAATGGGGTATTCATGGTAAGCATTTTTTCAATAGCTCTTTTGCTGGCAATTGCAGTTACGGGAATCGTAACTGTCTTATTTATAGCACTTTATACCCCCCCCACGCCAAATTTGAGATAATCCATTGGATTGCGGCCATTATCTGCGTGGTCGTTACTTCTTTTTTCTTTTCGGCAGCAATAGGAGCTGCCAAAGCATCCAATCTTGTCAACCATACTGCGGCTCTTGTCAACAGCCGCACCGGCGAGGCTCTCGGTGAACTCCAGGCTTTTCTCCCTGAAGAACTGATGGAGCAAGGCGGCAGTTTGAAGGCTATGACCGACAGCCAGATCGAATTCGCCAGAGATCGCATTGACCGGAAACTTCACTCTGCTATTATATGGGCTGTGGTGACTACAATTGTTCTCAATGCTTTATACATGTTTCTTCTGATTGGCACAGGCCAAAAGGGAGGACGCAGGCATTCATATTCGGACACTCTTGAAGACAGTCTTGACAGTGACTACGACTCATTGTCAGGTAGCCTTGACGACATAGACAGTGAATTGTAGCCATGCTGAGGAATTTTTTTGAAATAATAGGCGAAGGGCTCCGTATGGACGGAGCGGCTCTTCTGTTTCTCTGGATTATCATCGCTGCGGCTTTCAGTGCGCTGTGCTGGTGGATATGCACGCATTATACCCGGTTGTGGAACAAGAAATATGAAGTTACAACTGGTTTTCACGTGCTGTGCGCCATCGCGGCTGTGGTGACTTTCTGCGCTTCGCTGTGTTTCATCGGGCAGAAAAACACGCGTCCCGTGGCCCAGGAGATGGTGGACGAGTGGACAGAGGATGCCGGGGATGACTACGAGTTGCAGAACGCATCATTTGTGAAAGCATTCTACGCGGTCAGGGATGCCGGGAAAGAGGATATGCGTGGCTACCGCACTCCCGAAAAGGGAGGAGACATCATACCGATGAGCTACAAGGAAACCCGTATTCTGGTAAGTAACATTTACGCCTCGGACGCCTGCCGGGATTTCTATTCAGACTACCCCTTCCTCGGTTGGTTTCTCAAAGCAGACGAAGGAGTGCCTACGGAACTGATTGCAGCAGATCAGAATAGGTTTTTCCGCAGTCATCCAGGCCAGATGTATCCGTTGGAACGCGGTTTCCAATTGGGGATAGAGCAGATAAATACACAACTGCAGGAACAGACCGGACGCATAGTGCGTGTAACCCGGCTATGGCTGGTACTTCTGTTTTTACTTGTTCAGCTCATTCCTTTCGGGGCCATAGGTTATATGGCCTACAAGGATATTTTCAACCGTCATACGGAACGCACTGAAAAGAGTTGTTCCGATGATTTCGACTTGAATCTATAACAAAAATGACAAAGATATGAATGTGACCAACAATTTCATCCTCGTGGGCCTTGGAGGTACCGGAGGAAAAGTCCTGAAAGCTTTCAAGAAACGTATGTTTCAGGAATTCCCTGCCGATATCAGGGAAAAAATTCCCGTGGGGTTCGTGTATGTGGACACCACTGACGAGATGATGCGCCCGGGAGACAAGACCTGGTATGTGTTGGGAGAAGACGCACAGTTCAAGAATAATGAATTCGTATTCATCAAGGGAGTGGATCTGGACCAGATATTCGGCAATCCTTCCGGATTTCCGGGCCTCAAGGGCGTCATCGGAGATCCCGAGGTAATGCAGAAGACCATAGGAAATCTTGGCGCTGCGGCCGGACAGAAACGCCGTGCAGGACGTATCCTTTTCGGCGCGAATGTGGCAAAATATCGTCAGGCCGTGAATGCACAGTTCGACAAATGCAAGAAAATCAGCGGTAATGACAAGACCACCGTTCTCATTTTCTCCGGTCTTGCCGGCGGTACAGGTTCAGGCTCGATAGTGGATGTGGTGGCCCAGACGCGCAAGATTGACCAGTTTATGAACGACAACACGTCCATCGTGGTATTCCCTATGATTCCTGAGATTACCCCGCCTTCAGGATGTGATGCCGGACGTTATCACGCCAACGGTTACGCAGCCCTGCAGGAACTCAATGCGCTTCTTGTAGGTTCATACAAGCCATTTGACCTCACGGGCCTTTCTCCTACTGGTCGTGTGGAGTTCGGTGGTTTGAAGAGGATTGCAAATGGACTTATGGTATATTCTGACGTTAACGAGAACGGATATACCGTTGATCCTCATAAGGAACTTCCTCAGATAGTATCGGACTTCGCTTTCGCGCGCGTATTTATGGAAGCCAACGACAACACGGAGGAATACGACCGCAGTTTCTCTTTCGAGAATATCGATGACTGGCGCAACGAGTATTGGGAAAAGGCCAAGGGCGGGGAGATAATTCCTTATCGCACCAAGGCTGTTGGTTCCTTCGGCATTAAGCGCATCGTCATCCCCGAGGAGGAGATAAAGGAATATTTCACTTATTCATTGGGAAGACAGAGCCTGCTTCAGCTCCGCTACAATAACTGGAATGATGATATGGGATTCCGTGATGCACCTGCAAACATGGACTGGGGCGAGTATGTGAAAGGCTTGGACAAGAAATTGGGCAATCCGCTCGAAGATTGGCGTTTTACAGACAAACACATTACTCTTGACCTCCCGATTCTGCCTTCCGACGAAGGTAAATGGGGAACTGTTTCAGCATATTGGGGCAAGGTTATTCCCAAATGGCTCGAAGACGCCACAGGTACACCTCAACCGATTGCAAAACTCAATGAGTTATGCTCGAAGGGGTTGAATACGGGATTCCGTGGTGCTGGTGTAACTGAATTTTATGCCGGAAAAAAGGAAGTTCGCGAAAAAATTGCCGACGAAATATGCTCCCGTATGGAAGCCGGAATCTTCGACAAATGGGCCAGCGGCACGTTCTCGCTTTTCAATCTCCTCGAACTGATAGATACCATCGTTTCTGA
>DCIN01000004.1:4754-6411 GCA_002315815.1 Bacteroidales bacterium UBA1725
GAACGTCAGGATGCGGCCGAAGAATACAACAAGGCTGGCCTGCTTGTCAGACAGTTGAAAGGAAAGTCGATGCTCGCAAATTATTCCGAAGTGATGCTCAAACTCTGCCAGCGTCGCACGGAAGTTGAAGGTTCCGTATTTGCCGCCGATATGCTTAAAGTACTGGTGTCCAAGGAGAACATTCTTCGTGGCCGTATCGAAAAATTTGTCTCTACGATAAGTGATGCGATTGAGGAAAGCGACAAGCAGGCAGGGGCACTTTGCAAGGATGAGGCAAATACCGGGTCTCTGGAGGGAACGGTCATCCGTTACTATGACCAGCCAAAGGTGAAGGAATTCACACAGATGATGATTCACTCCAAAAAGAATCAGGAAAACATATCTACGGCCGTTCGGGAGGAAATCCTCAAGCTCATCGGTTCGGAGAAGACTTTCTCCCGTGCCAATACAGCCATTAACCAGGATGCATTGAACGACATTTTCGAGAAAACCGTTCGTGAAAAGGTGATATCCATACACGACAACACCCTGATTGAAACCAGTGAAAAACTCATCAACCGAAGCATCCTCGAACAACTTGCAGAGCAGTACAATTCTGCAGACAGTCTGAAACTTTTCGCCGGAAAGATAATGAAGGAGAGTGGAGTTATGGTCAAATTCAACCAGACAGAGCTCAGCCTGACCGTTAAGAATAACACCACGACCGAGGTGGGTAAGAACGTTGCAAAGAAGGTTATTCTTGTAAGTCTCCCGAAAGTTGAAGGCAACGAAAAGGTCCAGAAGTTTTCTTCCGATTTGAAGAACGCTCTCGTGGCTGCCGCTGATGCCGGAGTCAAGATTCTTGTTGATGCATCTTCGGACCGCAAGAATGAGATTACTGTGATGAGCCTCACATACTGCCTGCCGCTGCGCACACTCGACAGTCTCAAGTTCTATAAGGAGCGCTATGATTATCTTGTGGACAACCCCAATATGACAGCATCCCAGATACGTGAGAATAAAGTCATTCTGCATTCTGAAGGAACCGGAGAGCAGTTCCCTGACCTTTTCCTTACTCCTGAAAAGCAGAAATCGCAGCTGCGCAAGGAATATATGCCGTGGATAATGCTTGGTTTTGCAACAGGCATCATCAAGAACGGTGATGTAATGGATGGAACAGGGCGCAAGATGTTCGGCACCGTCGAAGTTGACGAGGATCTCGGCCTGGAGACTCTAAAACCGATAGCTGCGAAATTCTCTGAAATCGGGTTGTCCGAAGCGTTTACGGAAAACTTCTGCGAAGACGTCAAAGCCCAGGTCGAAGAGAAGTTCCACGGAGAGTTCCTGCACATAGAGAACCGTGTCACTGAACTTCGCCCTAAGATCCAGCAGCTGCTCAGCGGCTCCATCCTTCCGGAGACCGGCAACAATCAAGGCTCAAAAGAATTCCTTGAATTCGCTGAAGCCGCCAAGAAAGCAATTGAAATTCTTAAAAATTAAATATCATGGCAAAGCAATACAAATGCACCAATTACGGGGTATGCCCCGAGGCCGACAAGGATACGCTTTTCCAGGAAGCAGACCTTGAGGAAGTTGACGGAAAATATATCTGTCCTAAATGTAAACAGGAGTTGGAACCCATTGAGAAGGGAGGAGGAAAAGGCAAGGGCAAACTCAT
>DCIN01000035.1:0-7502 GCA_002315815.1 Bacteroidales bacterium UBA1725
ACTCAACGGAGTGCACGATGTGCCGGGTATCAAAGTTCAGGCTGCATTATGATTCGCTGTACATCAAGTCAAGAGAGAGCGGCCGCTTTGCTCTGATGCTTATGGTCTATTCAAAGGATATAGAAGGAATACCGTTGTCAAGAGTGATAGCGGATTTCAATTTCGGGATACCGGTGTATGTGGACGAGAAAAATACTTATCTTGAGGAGAATCCTCAGATACCCTCCGATTACAGGCTTCATTCGGTGTTCGTGGACGGGGAGGGGAGACCGGTGTTCGTGGGTGACCCGGGATGGAATCCGAAGGTCAATGAACTGCTTGACAGTTATTTGGATACAACAACCCAATAAATATAGTTATTATGAAGAAAAAACTGTTAATTTCAGCCGTTTCAGCAATAGTATTGCTTGCGGCAACTGCCCTTCTTGTCTTTAGGAACGATTGTAAATCTTTCTTTCCTTTATCCAAGAATATTGATGCTCTGACTAGCTGTGAGGGCCCTGTCGCTTACTATCGGGCACCATGTATGCATGTTTGGTCTGCCGATAGTGATAACTCTCAGATGTTCCTTTTTTGTGGGCGGGACTACGATCCTTTTATGAAACCTGATAAGATTTATTCCTGCGAAATTGGTATTGGTACCCCATATAGTAGTGGAGAATGCATATTCGATGGATTCAAATATTGATTTGTGCGGGAACTATGCTTTCCTGCACATTGTCTGAAGAAGATATTTTTGACTTTCCTCTTTCTTCCGTTGATTTACCCAACGAACTTATTCCTCTTGTTCCAAATAAGTTGAGTGATATTGAATTTGAGTTGAATAACTTTCAAATATGTGATTCCTTACTTATCGAATACAACAGTACCAAATCTTACGCTCTTACTGTTTTGAGTATTAATTCCGGTGACACTCTCGTGAATTTGTGCCGCAAGGGTCGTGGTCCTGACGAGACTTTTTTTATTGCGCCTTATTATGATATAGTTAACGGAACAGCTCGCATAGTTGATTGTATGAATTCCAGATATTCTGAAATTGATTTATATGAGAGTATTCGAAACGGTTTCACTACTGTCAGACGCCATTCGTCCTTTGGAAACCCGGGATTGAATCTGTATTACAGTACAAGACTTATCGGTGCTGATTCTCTGTTGTGCTATGACGGAAAGACGGTTCTGCAGACAAACTCTGTCAGTGCTCCTCCCACTTTTTCGATGTTTGATTTGAAGGACGGCCATTGTGTTGCTGAATATGGCCTCATAAGGATGAATTCTTTTGAACGCTTGCAAAAGGAATCTGATGATAAACGTAATTATTTCCTCTTCAGAGATTGTACGATTCCTATGAATCATACACATTGTATCTGTTTCAATACTTTTCCTGTGGTGGCGTTCCTTGACTACAGAACTGGAATGATTCACGGTATCAAGATTAATGGTTTACCTGGATTTGATATCAAAAATGAATTCTGTCAGTTCAGACAAGTTCTTTTTGATGGCAGCAACTTGTTGCTTCTATACATTGGCGTTCCTTCCACTCAACTTGCTCCTGGCGGTGATTACGGTTCAGTACATTCCAAAATTCTTCAGATGAATCTTGATGGTTCAATTCAACATTGCTATGAATTGGACGGCTTGTATACACAATTCCAAATTAGTAATGGGATTGTCTATCTCAGAAAGGCAATTGATTCAAGTCATCTGTATACCCTGGATATAAATAAAATCAGCTGATGTTATCAGGCCTTATGTAATGTTGAAACACGTGCCTCTTTTTTTTCCATACGCATTTGTATGTTGTCCGTTTTAGAATTTTTAATATTATCTCATTCATTATGAAACATAATTTAATCATTATTCTTGTATCTTTCTTTTTGGTATCAATCTCGGTTGTTTGTTTTATGAGTGTTTTGTCGTCTCACAAATCCTTCCTTGATTTGAATGTCGAATCAATTGTCCACGCTGAAGAGTACACAATAGCTGAATGCATCATAGATTCACAAGAAAAAGATCAGGTGTATGACAATTTCTGCGTTCGATACATCGTACCCGGCAGTCCAATCATATATACCTGTTACAATTCTTGGGGTTCTAAATCTGATGAGCGTTTGGAATGTCTGAAAACTCAGTAAGGCTCCTGTTTTTCGTGGCAGGCCTGATTATGATTCAGGCCTGTCGTGATATTGATGAGAAGGTACTCTTCAATTATCCTGTTGATGTTGTTGAGATGCCCGCGATTATGGGGAATCTGGTCCCTGAGCAGATGTCTGATATTGAGTTCCCCTCTACTGTGTTTACAATGGTAGGTGACACGTTGATGATTCAATATACACCGTCCATTGAGTATTTCTTTTCTTTAATAAATGTAAACACCGGTGAGACGATAAGCCCATTATGCTTTCGTGGCAGAGGTCCTGGTGAAATGCTTTCCCCTGCTCCTGATATTGATATCTATGATGGTTTTGCCCATGTAATAGATGGGGAGAAAGCGACATATTATAAGATTGATATAGAAAAGAGCTTGGAAATCAAAACTACCAGCATTGTAGATACTAAATTTCAGTTGGAGGGTAAAAACAATTTCATTTGTTATGCCGTTATGGCTCTTGATGATAAATTGGTGTGTCTTGATACACAGATTAAAACGCCCAATGAACTCTATGGCCCTTCTTTTTTCTCTGTTTTCGATTTGAAAGATGGGCGTCATATTGCAGATTATCATCCATTTGGCCAGATTCCGCTCAAAGATGAACATTATATGAAAGTTCGTGTTCAACAGATTCTTTCTTTGCGGTGTGCATCCAACAAATCAAGCGGAAAGATTTGCTTCGCACATTATCTCACGCCTCAAATCGGTTTTCTGGATTGCGAAACCGGCAACGTACGGGGAATTCGATTCGGCCGGAAATTAAAGACAAGTATAAGAAAGCCCGTAACCAACTTCTGTTCAATATGCTCGGATGAGGACAATATCTATGCTCTGTTCCTTGGCATCAAGAAAGGTGAAGAAAACTATGAGTCCAAACTGATGGTGATTGATTGGGAAGGAAATGTGAGGGGTTTCTTCAAACTTGACGGACCATATACCTCAATCAGTAAGAGTGACAGTACATTGTATTTGTTCCGTAGTGACAAGCCTCTGAAATTGTTCAGAATGCCTCTTGCTGATGTTTCTGCTACCCTGTCACCTTGTTCCTGAAATAAACAAAAACGAAGTGTATTTGCAATCGGTCCGGATTGTCCGGGCCGATTTTTTCATCGCGATGGTTTACAATGAACCTTTGACTTCAAGATAGTCCACAAACAGCGACTTGATATCAAATTCTAAGATGGTTTTGTTCTCGACTGGGTGGGGTCATTATTATATCGGCCTACGGGTTCAACAATACTTCGGCGTAGATGGTCAATAGGGTTCAGTTTAAGGGGTCACTCGCGCGCGGATTTTCCACTTGTCTGTATATTATTGTGTCGCCATTCTTGTATCCTGCATTCCCGAAATAATTCATAACGAGAACAATTTGTGCCCTATGTGATTTTGTGGTCAAGTGGGGCTTTGAAATAGTAAAAACTTATACTATATTTGCGCCAACTAAATCGTAAACGCATATACAATGAAAGCATATACTATTTCTGCAATCCAGCAAATCGGTGTCGGAACGATGAACTTCAGGCAGTCTTGGGACTGGTATATCAAGATGTTCGGTTTCGATGTCAAGATTCTTGAGGACGATACAGTTGCTGAGAGAATGTTGCCCTATACCGGCGGTAAGGCCCAGAAAAGGCACGCCTGTATTGCCGTCAATCTGCAGGGCGGTGGCGGACTCGAAATCTGGCAGTATTCAGAACGGACTCCGCAGCCTCCTTCGTTCAGGATTGCTGTCGGTGATACAGGTGTTTTTGCTGCCAAAATCGGCTGCCTTGATGTCAGGGCCTTTCATTCTGAACTTTCGGCCAAGGGCTGCAAATGTTCACCGGTTTCGGAAGACCCGTCTTCCTCGCCCTGTTTCTATGTGGAGGATGATTTCGGAAACACTTTCCAGATTGTCTGCAACGCCGAGCCCTTTATCAAGGACGGCAAACTCTGCTGCGGAATTGCGGGGGCTCTTGTCGGCGTCACTGATATGCAGCGTTCTCTGAAGTTTTATCAGGAAGTGCTTGGGTATGACAGAATTGTTTATGATGTGAGCGGGAATTTCAGCGACTGGAGCCTGATGCCCGGTTCTTCTGAGCGTTACCGTCGTGTTCTTCTGGCCAGGAGCGGAAGCCCGGTAGGAGCATTCTCGGGACTCCTTGGATCAAACACTGTCGAGCTTGTCCAGGCTATGGACCGTGTCCCGCGCAAGATATTCGAAGGTCGCTACTGGGGCGACCCGGGTTTCATCCAGATTTGCTATGATGTGACTGGAATGGACGCGCTCAAAGAATTCTGTGAATCAAGTGGTTGTCCTTTCACCGTCGACAGTTGCCCGAACGGAGAGGAGTTCGATATGGGCGAAGCCTCCGGACGTTTCACATACATAGAGGATCCCGACGGGTCGCTAATCGAATTCGTGGAGACCCACAAGGTACCGGTGGCGGCCAGACTGGGTCTTTTCATCGATATGGACAGGAGAAACAGGCTCAAGCCTCTCCCCAAGTTCCTTTTCAGGCTTATGGGACTGGTTTCGAGACAATAATAAAACGATTATGCAGAAAGACATTTTTCAGAAAATCCGCGAATCCTCGGGCGGTCCTATCGGTCAGTACAGGGAGAAAGCCGACGGGTATTTTGCGTTTCCCAAGCTGGAGGGCGAACTGGGACCTTATATGAAGTTCAACGGTCAGGATGTTCTGTGCTGGAGTCTCAACAATTATCTCGGGCTTGCCAACCATCCCGAAATAAGAAAAGTGGATGCCGAAGCCGCTGCCCGCTGGGGTATGGCCTATCCTATGGGAAGCCGTATGATGACAGGACAGACAGCTCTTCACGAGAAGTTCGAGGGAAGTCTTGCGACCTTCGAAAAGAAAGAGGCGGCATTTCTCTTCAATTTCGGCTACCAGGGCATACTTTCCACAATAGATTCGCTGGTGAGCCGTCACGATGTCATAGTCTATGATGCTGAGTGTCACGCCTGCCTTCTGGATGGAATACGCCTCCACATTGGAGAGAAATACAAGTTCAGACACAATGACATAGGAGACTGCGACCGTGTGCTTGCCAAGGCGACTAAGATTGCGGAGGAAAGTGGCGGGGGCATTCTTGTCATTACCGAGGGAGTCTTCGGGATGACGGGAGCCCTGGGCATACTCGACCAGATTGTGGCATTGAAGAAGAAATACAGTTTCCGGTTTATGATTGACGACGCTCACGGCTTCGGGGTTATGGGACCTCACGGAAGGGGTACTTCGGAACATTTCGGAGTGATGGACGGAGTTGACATATATATTGGAGCCTATGCAAAGTCAATGGCCACCATAGGTGGTTTCGTGGCTTCCGAGAAGGATATCATCACCTATCTCCGCTACAATATGCGATCCCAGATGTATGCCAAGGCTCTCCCTATGCCTGTCGTGGAAGGTTGCATCAAGCGTCTGGAGATTATCGACAGCCCGGAAGGAGACAGGCGCAGGGCTCATCTCTGGGAAGTGACGAGAAGATTGCAGAATGGTTTCCGTGAACTTGGCTACGAAATAGGTCCGGCTGAGGCTTGTGTCACCCCCGTGCATCTCAAGTGCGGCATCAACCAAGCTACCAACATCGCTGTGGATCTCCGTGAAAACTATCATATCTTCTGCTCCATAGTGACTTATCCTGTCATTCCTCCGGGAATGCTCATTTTCCGTATCATTCCCACGGCGGCCCACAGCATCGAGGACGTGGACAGGACTCTTGCCGCGTTCAAGGCTATCAAGTCAAGGCTTGAACGCGGAGAATATGACGGAGAAATGGCCGACAAGGCCTTGATAAAGTGATTCAGCGGTACAGTTGAAATGCAAACGGTCTGGATAACAGGTGCGTCCTCGGGAATCGGGGAAGCGTGTGCGTACAGGTATGCAGCTTCGGGCTGCCGGCTTGTGCTGACTTCATCTTCGAGACAGAAACTTGATCTTGTGGCGGAACGCTGCCGGTCGAAGGCTGCGGCTGATGTGCGGGTTCTACCCTATGACCTGAACGAGCCGGACGGTATCAAACTCCTTGTGCGAGAGGCGTGGAACGCTTTCGGTGGTATCGACATACTATTCTGTAATGCTGGTGTCAGCCAGCGTACAACGGTGGAGGATACCCCTATGCCTATGGTGCGTAAGATTATGGAAATCAATTTCTTCGCTCCTGTTGCAATTGCAGAGGCGCTTTTGCCCCTGATGATTTCCGCCGGTGGGGGCAGGATTGCTGTCACAACTTCCATTGCAGGTCGTTTCGGATTTCCGCTCCGATGTGCATACAGTGCTTCGAAACACGCGCTCTACGGTTTTTTCGAGACGCTCAGGGCGGAAAACCGGGACAGAGGCATAACGGTTACGATGGTATGCCCCGGCAGGGTGAGAACCGACATTTCGCGCAACGCTCTCGACAAAGGCGGAGTACGGCACGGTCTTATGGACCCGGGACAGGATGAAGGCATCTCCGCCGACAAAGCAGCAAAACGGATAGTGAGAGCCATCCGCCACAGGAAGGACGAAGTTTTGGTCGGAGGAAAGGAATTGCTGATGGTTTATGTGAAACGCTTCTTCCCCGGTCTCTGTGCGATGATTGCCGGAAGAATCAAGCCGATGTGAGACTTAAGCACTTTTGTGAGACTTAAGCATTTTTGTGAGAATGAAGAATCTTTTTGGTGAACTCTGCAAGGACTATAGATTCAAGGAAGGTTTCCACAACTGCATCAATTGCGGGACCTGTACTGCCGTGTGTCCGGCGGCTGAGTTCTACAGATACGATCCGCGCAGGATTGTCGATATCGTACAGACTAGAGATGATGACAAGATAGAAGACTTGCTGAAATCTGAAACCATCTGGTACTGTGGCGAATGTATGAGTTGCGTGACCCGATGTCCACGGGGGAACGGTCCTGGTCTTGTTGTGATGGCACTTCGCGATCTCAGCATTCGTCTGGGCTTTTTCACCGAGTCGGAGAAGGGCCGCCAGATGCTGCCGCTCACTCACATTATGACAGGCAACATTCTCAAGTACGGATACTGCGTGCATCCTGAAACTTTCAGATGGGAGGACCACAAAGAATCCGGCCCGGTCTGGAAATGGCATACCGATCATCTGGAAAAGAGTCTGGCGAGGCAGGGGGCCAACTATATGGGTGACGGGCCGGGGATTCTCCGGAAGATACCGCAGGAATCGCTGGATGAACTCAAGGCCATTTTTGATGTGACAGGAGGTACGGAAAGAATACATATTGTCGAACAGTACTCCGAAAAGAAAGCCTCACAGATGGGGAAGAGCCTGCAGGAGTACGAGAAAGCTGCTTTCGAATACTGCAGCGACAAACATTTCAACAGGTGATCCATTCCAG
>DCIN01000035.1:7561-57931 GCA_002315815.1 Bacteroidales bacterium UBA1725
CGATGATTCATTTCAGGCAATCAAATACTTCAAGCTATGATTTACGAAGGAAAACAAAAAATATGGAGCGAATACCAGAAGGAGATTCCTGACGACAACTGGTACTATGTACGCAGCTGCATCCGCCAGAATTTCTTTCCGGCAAGCGAGAGGATGTTTACGGAGATAAGCCGCAACGTCCTTGGAAAGGATATATATGAAACACCGCATCACACAACCTGCGGGGGTATAGCATATCACTGCGACACCATTCCTCAGGAGACAGTGATGACCATCGTGGCACGTCAGTTCGCCCTGATGACCGAGGCCGGCTATGAGAACTATTGCCCCAGCTGCATAACCTCGTTCGGGAACTATGCAGAGATACTTGAGACTTGGCGGGAGTATCCAGAACTTGAGACCAGAATACGTGAGGACCTTTGGAAAGCTTGCCGCCGGGAGTTCAAGAAGCCAAAGTATCTCGCCCACACCAGCGACCTTATCTATCATTGGCGCAACGAGATAGCGGTGCGGGCAAAACACAGGCTCGTCAATCGGCAGACAGGAGAATCGTTGAGGATTGTCGAGCATATTGGTTGTCACTATGCCAAAATGTTCCCGAGCAAAGGAGTCGGGGGTGCCGAATACCCCTATGTCCTGGCCGGTATGATAGAGAGTTGGGGCGGACAGGTCGTAGATTACCCGGAACGTCGTCACTGCTGCGGTTACGGTTTCCGCCAATATCACGTCAAAGCCAACAGAAGTTACAGCCTTTCAAATACATACAAAAAGTTTGAGTCGATGGAGCCTTTTCATCCCGATGCAATAGTCACCAACTGCCCCGGTTGCCCATATTTTCTGGACAGGTGGCAGTATGTGATTGCTGAGCAGACTGGAAAGACATACGGGGAGAACGGATTCGGAATCCCGGTGCTCACGTATGAAGAGCTGGCCGGACTTGTACTTGGCTATAATCCCTGGGACCTTGGGCTTCAACTGCATCAGGTGGCCGTTGAACCGCTTCTTGACAAAATGGGAGTGGAATATGATCCGGAGGCTAAATATCTCGGACTGAACCGGGAGAACATCCTGCGTCCCGAGTTGCCGGGTTCAATCAGATGTTTCTGATTCCCAATAACGGAACCACAGCGGCTCACTAATGAATAACGTTATCACAGTGAATCTCTTATGAATGAAATAATAGTTGTCATAGGCGGCGGAATCGCCGGAATGGAGGCGGTAGGGACTCTGCTTTCGCTTGGCCACACCCCCATTCTTATAGAGGCCGGCCCGAAATTGGGCGGACACGTCGCATCCTGGCACAAACTGTTTCCTGATCTGTCCAGTGCCGGAGAACTCGTGTCCAGACTGCAGGAATATATGAAAGGGGCCAACATTTTTCTCGGCACGCGGGTGATTTCGCTCAACCGTCTTGCAGACGGCTATAGCCTCAAGCTAAGTAACGGTATGGTAATCAATGCCTCTGCAATTCTGCTCACTACCGGTTTCCAACTTTTTGATGCCTCACGCAAAGAGGAATACGGCTACGGTGTCTATGACCACGTCATCACCAATTCCGATCTGGAGGCCTGGCTTGCGGGACGAGCCGATGCAAGGGTGCCGAAGAATCCGGAGCATATAGGCTTCGTTCATTGTGTGGGGTCCAGGGATATCAAGGCCTGTAACAGTCAATGCTCCAAGGTATGCTGCGCTACAGCCATCAAGCAGGCTATCGAAATCAAGGAAAAATTCCCTTATGCAAGAGTGTACTGCTTCTATATGGACCTGCGCCTGTTCGGTAAGAAATATGAGGATTTCTATGTCAATGCACAGAGGGACTATGGGATACAGTTCATCAGAGGCAGAGTTTCCGAGGTCGGCGAGACCAGGGACGGAGCCCTTCAAATCAAGGCGGAGGACACACTCTCCGGCAAACCTCTCAAACTCCGGCTGGACCTGCTTGTCCTGATGTCCGGAATAGTTCGCAACGACAGCATCCGTGAACTCAGTCTGATGGCCGGACTCGAGACCGACAGCGACGGCTTTCTGCGCAGCGTGGACAACGAGTATTCGGTTGTTGAGTCCAATCGTCCCGGAATCTTCTTTGCCGGAGCCTGTACGGGGCCGAAGACTGTACCCGAAACAATAGCCGAAGCCCGCAGCGCAGCCCTCTCGGCGCATAGATATCTGCAGAGAACGACAATAATACGATGACCGATTTTGGATTCACACTGAGTTGTAGTTCCACACTGGACTTAGGGAAGGTGGACAATGACAAGTTCGAAGAGTTGTGCCGTCTGGAACCCGGTGCCGGTGTCTGCATAGGATGTGGTTCCTGCAGTGCAGTCTGCCCCTCCGCACGCCTGTCCGGGATGAGCGTTCGTAAGGTTCTTCTTGCCGTCCGGAGGGGAAGGAATGTACGCGAGATGCTGCAGTGCTGTATGCTGTGCGGCAAGTGCACAATAGTATGCCCGCGGGGAATCAATACCCGAAACCTTATTCTTTCTATCTGCAAGCTGTATGATGACTGAACGATTCGAGACGGGATTCCATCCTTTTGTGCTGCCTTTCCTTGCCGGGATGGTGTTCGTTCTGGGCGTTTGTGCATTGAAGGCGGTCAGGGTCGTATTCGAACTGAACAAGGCCGACAGGAAGAAATGGCTTCTGTCTCTTCTCCGCCCCGATTTGATTTTGAAGAACATACTGGACATTGTTCTGGACTGCCTCATACACGTCAGACTCTGGAAGCGCAACAGAGTTCTTGGTTTTATGCATTCCAGCATAGCCTTCGGCTGGTTTATGATTATTCTTCTGGGACATCTGGAAGTGCTGATGTACTGCCCGGAGAGACTCAGTACTTTCTACTACCCTATATTTTTTGACTTTTTCATCGAAGGAGGGCAGACTGCAGTCATATCGAGATTGATGGATGCCTTTCTGTTGATTATCATTACGGGAATCATCATTGCCTTCATCAAGCGGTTCTGGTCACGCATTGTCGGGATGAGGCGTACAGCGCGTCCGTCTTTCCTCAATCTCGTCGGCCTGTATTCCCTGTGGGCCATCTTTCCTCTTCGCCTCATAGCTGAGCAATACGCCAGGGCCGGAGACCTTAATGCAGCCCCTTGGTGGGCTTACTCCACAGCACTTTGCGTCTTTATGACAGTGCTTCCGTTCACCCGCTACCTGCATATTCCGTCCGAGATGCTCCTTATCACTATGCGCAATGCAGGTGTGGAGATATCAAGTCCCCACAGGGGTATGGCCAGGGTTCAGGCGGACAGTTGCCCGAACTGCGGTGTCTGCATCGACGCTTGCCCGATGAATGCCGACCCGGCAAATCTCCGACATAGCACAGTCTATCTCACGCGTCAGTTGCGTCGTGGCAATGAGGCCAGAATCAGGGAGATAAGCAACAAATGTATGTTGTGCGGCAAGTGTACTTCCGTTTGCCAGGTGGGTGTCGATGGTCCGAGAATGAGAATCCTTGCAAGGGCTACGGAAAAGTACAGAATCAATTTGCATTTCGCAGCCTCCGATGTGGATTCAAGTGCTATCGGCGAGTCCGGTGGAGGGAAAAGCAAGGGCGCTCTGCTCTATTTCTCCGGTTGTATGAGTCAGCTGACCCCGAAAATCGGCCGCAGCGTGGAATCCATCCTGCGTAAGGCAGCTGTCGATTACGAGTGGATGGATCGAGACGGAGGTCTATGCTGCGGCAGGCCCCTTTATACAGCCGGCCGTCTGAAGGAAGCGGCGGAACTGATAGAGCGTAATGAGGAATTGATAATTGGCAGTGGAGCCGGCACTCTGCTTGTGAGCTGCCCGATTTGCTACAGGGAATTCAGGGAGAAGTACAGACTCCACGGAATCAGGATTGTCCATTATGCAGATTATTTCTGTGAACTGATGGACAGAGGCAGGATAAGGCTGGATAAAGGGGACATCTGCTATGTTTATCACGACCCCTGTGAACTGGGACGCGGATGTGGTATTTATGACACTCCTCGCAGACTCATATCCAAGGCCGCCGCGATAGCTGAAGCTCCCAAGTCCAGAGTGGAAAGTGTCTGCTGCGGCGGGTCGCTGGGGTCCCTGTCACTTGACTTTGAACATCGCGAAAAGATTACCCGTGCGTCTCTGGAAAATCTTTATGCCAGCAGGGCTGATGCCATAGCTACCTCCTGTCCCCTCTGTCTGACTACATTCTCGCGGTATTCGGACAGACCCGTCAAGGATCTGGCACAGATAGTTGACGAACAAATCATTCTGTAACTGACAATCAAATCACTTGATAACAGACAAACCTCCAAAAACAGCAAATATGAGAATCAGCAATATGAGAATCAGTAATATGAGAATCAGCAAGACAAGATACCATCTGCAGAATGTCAGCGATGGTCGGGAATTTGAAGACAAGGGATGGACTCTCTCTGATCCGTCGGGCAAGACTCCGTCCCTTATCAGGGCAATCTATGAGAACAAGGCCTTCACGCCACGTCAGGATATGGACGGGATATACCGATATGCTGATTGGATGCCGATAAAGCGCGTGCTTAGGAAATCCTGTGCTCCGGTGACCTATAAATCCAAGGGACTCAGCCGTTTTCTTGGTCTGGACAATCTGTATATAACTTTCTCGGGCTGGAATCCCAGAATCGGTGCCAGGTTCAGGACCTGTTCGTTCAAGGAGACAGAGGCTTATTCTGTCCTGGCCAGGCTTGATGCCGCCGAAAAGAGAATTCTGGTAGTGCAATCCGCCGGCAATACGGCCAGGGCATTTGCCCAGGTTTGCTCGGACAACAGGATTCCGGTTGTGATCTGCGTCCCGGCAGACAGCCTGCACGACCTTTGGTTCACCAAAAAACTCGACAAATGCGTCAAATTGGTCACGGTTCCTCACGGTTGCGATTACTACGATGCCATCAGTATCGGAGACAAACTTGCGGAAGATTCCGGCTTTATTCTGGAGGGTGGAGCCAAGAACATTGCAAGGCGTGACGGTATGGGAACCACGATACTCAGTTTCGCCGAAAAGACAGGAGTCATTCCGGACGCATACTTTCAAGCCGTCGGTTCCGGAACAGGAGCAGTTGCAGCCTGGGAGAATGCTTCCAGACTGGCTTCTGACGGACGGTTCGGGGAGAACAGGATGAAGGTCTTCGTGGCACAGAATTCACCTTTCACGCTGATATATGATTCGTGGAAAGCGGGTTCGAGAGAACTGTTGACTCTTGATCCCTCAGTCGGACGCCGTCAGGCCGAGATTATTCTGGCAAAGGTCCTTTCGAACAGGAAACCACCTTATAGTATTGCCGGAGGCTTGTTCGATGTCCTGAAAACAAGTGGCGGAGATGTATTTCTGGCCGACAACAATGACATAATGTATTGGATGATGCAGTTCCGCAATCTTGAGGGTTACGAACTCCTGCCGGCTGCCTGCGTCGCAGTCACTGCGCTTGCAAAGGCGGTTGAGGAAGGAAAAGTAGGGAAAGATGAGATGATTATGCTCAACTGTACTGGAGGTGGTACGCTGGCAGCGATGAGCCGGGGCTATGTGTTCAAGCAGAGCGACCTCGAACTCGATCCGTCCACACCGTCAGCCGAGCTTATCTCAAAAGTGAAGGCTCTGTTCGGGTAGGCGCTTCCCGAAACCTTTTCAAAACAGTTTTTCAGCAATGCGGAATAACCGAGATTAATTGACTATCTTTGTTTCTGGTGCTTTTTTTTGAGATTCACTCAATGTTGAAACGATGAACAAAATCATTCTTTTAGCTTCGGCCGCAATTCTGTCCTGTTCGGGTCCTGTGACCCGGGATACGAACGGCCTTTCCGATTTCGATTATCTTATTCATCATCTAAAAGTTCTGAGCTCCGACGATTTCGGTGGCCGCAAGCCTCTGACTGAGTACGAGACCAAGACCATTGAATACATACGTGACGAGTATGAGGCTTTGGGTCTCCGTCCTGTTCCCGGTTGCAGCTATTTCCAGAACGTTGAGGAGATTGCCACTGAATCAAGTCTGAGGGGAGGTGAAATACAAGTGCAGACACCGGCTGGGGAATTTTCAGTCAAAGCTCCGGAAGACCTGATAGTCTGGACTTCCCGCAATACCGCAGAAGTCGCGTACAAGGATGTCGAACTTGTTTTCGCCGGCTACGGAATCACCGCATCTGAATACGGATGGGATGACTTCGACGGTATCGATGTGCGAGGAAAGGTGTTGCTCGTACTTGAGAACGATCCCGGAAAATATGATACGGATATTTTCGGAGGCAAGAGTATGACTTATTATGGGAGAGCCTCTTACAAGTACGAGAATGCTTTTGCCAAAGGGGCTGCGGGATGCCTTGTCATACATATTCCCGGTTCTTCGGCATACACTTTCAATGCGTTGAAAGCTGCGCACAGTGGAAGGGAGATTTCTCTTGTCGGGGACAACGGCGATGTGGATGCTCCGGGATTTTCCGGATGGGTGGGGGAGTCTGTCGTCCGCCGCATTTTTGCTGAATCCGGAGTGGATTATGACTCTGCGCTGACAAAGGCCGGCAAATCCGGTTTCAAGTCCTTTCCCTTGCAATCCAGAATCAGCATTGCTATTGATGTGAAGGCGGAAACAGGCATTTCTCACAATGTCATTGGAATGATTCCGGGAACTGACCTCAAGGACGAGTGTGTCGTTGTGGCCGCTCATTGGGACCATCTGGGCATAGGGGTTCCGGTTGATGGAGATGCTATATACAACGGGGCGGGAGACAACGCTTCCGGAGTTGCCGGGATGCTTGCCCATATCAGAAGATTCATAAAGGACGGTACACCCCTGAGACGGTCCGTGGTTTTTGTAGCCCTTACTTCTGAGGAAGACGGCTTGCTCGGTTCGGAATGGTACGCCGCGCATCCTGTATTTCCGGCGACTCGCACTGCCGCGGCCGTGAACATAGACGGTGGTGCGCCTCTTGGAAAGGCCCGCAACATAGAAGTCTATGCCGGAGGCCTGTCAAGTGTGGACAGCACGGTGACGATGCTTGGAGCTGCACAAGGCCGCAGGGTAGACATCATCAATCCGGACACCAGAGGGATTTTCTTCCGCACCGACCTGTTCAACTTCCTGAGGGCCGGAATACCGGGGGTTTTTGTATGCGGAGGACAGGATTGGATTGACCCTGAGGGTCATAGAAGTCACTTTAATCCTCCTTACCATCATCCCAAGGATGAATGGAGGGATGATTGGGATATGTCCGGCGTGATGGATCACTGGGACCTCATCCACGCTCTGATACAGGAGTATGCCAATCAGACGGAGATGCCCCGCTGGATTCCGGGATCCGGTTTCTCACGGGGCAATTGATATTGAATTTATAGAAACCATATTTGTTGATGATGAAACACTTTCTTTTTGCTTTCACGGCACTTTTGACGCTATGCTCCTGCTCGCCAAGAATTTACGATGCTGCTAATGCCACTTTTGACAAGAAACTCTTTGCTGAACAGTACAAGCTCAACAAGGCCGAGTGGGATGCAGCGTTCGAGTTCCTTCAGCGTCCCGACCTTGCTGAACTCAAGGCAGGACAGTATGAGGTACTTGGCCGCACTTATGCCAAGGTGCAGATAGACAGGACCAGAGACGAGGCTCATAAGATGAACTATGAGGTGCATCGCAACGGCATTGACCTTTTCCTTATACTCGAGGGATCGGAGCTCATAAATGTCAGCAGGCCGGAGAATCTTGTGAACCTTGTTTCTCCTTACAATGAAAAGAAGGACGTGGAGTACTATGCCGCATCAGCCGATTTTCGTCCTGTAGTGCTGACAAAGGGAAAATATGTAGTGCTGTTCCCCACCGACGGGCATCAGCCTATGCTTGCTCCGGACGGGACTCCCGCTGCCATTCACAAAGTGATAATCAAACTCCCCTATGTGAGAAAATAGTTCCTGTACGTGAGAAAAAGAATCTGTACGTGAGCAAAAGATTCTGTATGTGAGATAAATAACTTACATCAGGAATTCAGACATATCGATGCCTTTGTCCTGCGCTTCTCTGATTTCGGTCGAGGAGATGTTTACGACAGGGGCGTCGATAATCTGTATCTTGTACAGGAATTCCGGGGCATCCTCAAAGCCAACCGTGCCTTCCATTGTCCGTGTGGAGTATGAATCAAGCACATAGGGTGCCGGAATATTCCGGCATTCTTCGAACAGAGTTTTTCTTATCTGTTCGATGTCAAAGCCTATTCTGGGATAGACGGCCACGCCGTACTCGTTCAGCAGGCGCGGAGCGTCCCTCCACTTGTGTATTCCGTTCAGATTGTCAGCTCCGATGACAAGAGTGAAATCGTTGTCGGGCTCTCTTTTTTTCAGTGCGTCCAGTGTTTTTACCGTGTAGTGGGGTGCCGGCATAGCAAGTTCGATGTTGTCAACCCATACGTGCAGGTCCGGATGCCTGCGGACAGCCTGGATTGCCTCTTCATAGCGTTTTTGGGCGCTCAGTGCTTTTTCCGGGCTCTTTAATGGATTCTGCGGGGATATGACAAGATACACCCAATCGAAATCCCTCACTCTTGTAAGGTATTCCATAATGGCTTGATGGCCTATGTGCAGGGGGTCGAACGAGCCTGAATATACAGCTATCCGCATAGAAATGCGTTGATTTTGTTCTCCGCCAATCTGAAAGTATCCTCGAGCCTGTCATTCACAAGTTCCCAATCGAACTTGCCACGGGCAAAATCTATTTCTGTGGCTGCCTTGTCCAACCTTTCGTGTATGGCCTCTTCAGTGTCTGTTCCGCGTCCTCTCAATCTTTTCTCCAGTGTTTCGAATGATGGTGGCACGATGAGAGTGGACAGGGCTGCGTCTTTGAAATAATTCTTGAGAGACACCCCTCCCTTGACATCCACGTCGAAAAGAATCACGTGTCCTTTTGCCCAGATACGCTCCACCTCGCTCTTGAGCGTGCCGTAGAAAGTGTCGTGATAGACTTCCTCGTGCTCCACGAATGCGTCTTCGGCAATAAGTTCGCGGAACCTGTCCGCAGAAATGAAATAATATTCCACGCCGTTCAGTTCGTTGCCTCTGGGGGCTCTCGAAGTAGCTGAAACGGAAAACTCGAATTCCGGATGCAGGTTGAGCAGATGGTTCACCACCGTGCTCTTACCTGCCCCCGAAGGAGCGGAAAAAATAAGTACTTTACCTGTGGCCATAGATTCAGTGTGAGACAAAGGTAGTTATTTTCCTGTCATATTACCAAGATTATGCTTATATTTGAAAGTTTTTCAGTTGTAGTCCAAAAGGACGAAGGCAGGATTACCAAACAGTAGAGTATACAAAACATTTTTATAGTTATGAAGGTTTCATTCACAGAACTGGGCCTTGTGAACACCCGTGAGATGTTTGCCAAGGCAGTCAAGGGAGGCTATGCCATTCCCGCATTCAATTTCAACAATATGGAGCAGCTTCAGGCCATTATCCAGGCCTCTGCTGAGACAAAGTCCCCTGTCATCCTTCAGGTTTCAAAGGGTGCACGCAACTATGCCAATCAGACTCTCCTCCGCTATATGGCACAGGGTGCTGTGGAATATGCAAAGGAACTTGGTTGGAAAAAGCCTCAGATTGTTCTCCATCTTGATCACGGTGACAGTTTCGAGACCTGCAAGAGCTGCGTGGATTTCGGTTTCTCTTCCGTAATGATTGACGGTTCTGCCCTTCCTTACGACGAAAATGTGAAGCTCACCCGCAAAGTTGTGAATTATGCCCATAAGTTCGACGTGACTGTTGAAGCTGAACTCGGAGTTCTCGCCGGTGTTGAAGATGAGGTTTCTGCAGCAGAGTCTCATTACACCCGTCCCGAAGAAGTAATCGACTTCGTCAAGAAGACAAAATGCGATTCTCTCGCAATCTCCATCGGAACATCTCACGGAGCATACAAGTTCACTCCCGAGCAGTGCACCCGCGACCCTCAGACCGGCCGTCTCGTTCCTCCTCCGCTTGCCTTTGACGTGCTCAAGGCCATTGAGAAGAAACTCCCCGGATTCCCCATCGTTCTCCACGGATCATCTTCAGTTCCTCAGGAATACGTTGATATGTGCAATACATACGGTGGAAATCTTCCCAACGCTGTCGGTATCCCCGAGGAGCAGCTCCGCAAAGCTGCCAAGAGTGCAGTTTGCAAAATCAACATCGATTCCGACAGCCGCCTTGCTATGACAGGTGCCATCCGCAAGCATCTCTCCGACAATCCCGGACACTTCGATCCCCGTCAGTACCTCAAGCCTGCACGTGAGGAGATGAAGAAGATGTATGTTCACAAGATTATCAATGTGCTTGGATCCAACGGAAAAGCAAGATAATATCCGCTGAACCAGATAGATAAATATCCTTCGAAGCTGCTTCAGGACGCTGTGGAGGCTATCAGCTCCCTACCGGGGGTTGGTAGCCGCAGTGCCTTGAGGTTGGCTTTGCATCTGCTCCGTCAGCCTTCGGAAAATGTCCATCGTTTCGCATCAGCAATAGACAGGCTTGCCGATGAGGTCAAGTACTGCAGGGTATGCGGGATGATTTCGGATTACGATGTCTGTCCCTTGTGCGCCGACCGCACCCGCGACCATAGTACAATATGTGTTGTGGAAAATGTCAGGGATGTGATGAGCATAGAGGCTACGGGACAGTATCGCGGTGTTTATCACGTACTTGGCGGCATCATTTCTCCAATCAACGGAGTCGGTCCTTCGGATATCAACATCGCGTCGCTGGTTTCACGTGTTCGGAAACTGACGGGCTTTTCACCGGAAGCCTGTGTCACGGAAGCCTGTGCCACGGAAGCCTGTGTCACGGAGGCCGATGTCAAGAGCGGCAATGTCAGTTCCGGGCAACAGACAGAGGTGATACTGGCTTTGCCGGGCGATGTGGAGGGGGAGACCACATCTTTCTATATTTACCGGCAGTTGGAAGGCCTGGGATGCCGTATGTCCACACTTGCCCGAGGGTTGGGCTTCGGGGACAATCTGGAGTACGCAGATTCGCTCACTCTCGGTCGGTCCATAACCAACAGGACGGAATTCAAACCATAAGCATACTATGACAATCTTCGAATCAATCGTTATGGCAGCCTCGCTCTGTGCAGACTGCTTCGCCGTTTCTCTATGCTCCAGCGTCACTCTGAAAAAAAAGGAATGGTCCTCAATCTTCAGATTGGCTCTTGCTTTTGCTCTTATTCAATCGGGACTGCTTGCAGCAGGTTGGGCTTTCGGCTATCTTTTCGTGGGCCTTGTAGAGAAAATCGCACATATTCTGGGTTTTCTTCTTCTACTCTATGTGGGAGGAGGAATGCTTCGCGAAGGAATAGGAGCCCTTCGCGGCCGTGAACCCGAGACAAGAAATCTCAATGGCCTCAGAAACATTGTCATTGCCGGTGTGGCCACCAGCATCGACGCTCTCGCTGTAGGTGTCTCTCAGTCAATTACGGGCGTGTTTTTTACCGCTTTCATTCCTTTGCTCGTTTCTGTGGCTGTTATTACGGCCTTGTCCGTTGTGGCCGGAATCACCGGGGGCAGGATGATTGGACTCAAGTTCGGCACCTGGGCGGAAATTGTAGGAGGTGCAGTGCTTGTCGGAATAGGCATCTGCGTACTCTGCTCCTGATATTGCGTTTCTAAGTCAGAGAATTATTCTTGTTGATAAGACTATTGTTTACGGACTATCTCCTGAAGCGTTTCCAGATTCCGGACACTGTTGGCACCGAGCACACCCGAGGGTCGGTCCAGGGGCAGCGAATTCCCTTCGAGGTCCGAGAGTACACCTCCGGCTTCACTTACAATCAATGACGCGGCGGCATAATCCCAGGGGCTGAGCAGGTATTCGAAATACAGTTCGCATCTGCCCATTGCGATGTAGCAGAGTTCAGGCGCGGCAGCCCCGAAGCGCCTGATGTCGTTGCATCGGCGGAAAGTTTCCAGAATCACTCTGGAGCAGATTTCCATACTCTCTTTATGATATACAGCCAGGGCCGTGCACATAATCGAATCTTCGAAAGGCCTGGACGAAACGTGTATCTGTTTCCCGTTCCGGTATGCTCCCTGTCCCTTGACTGCACTGAACAGTTCGCCGGTACGCGGCAGGTGGACGACAGCATCAGTAATCTCGTCCCCGTGCCTGAGTCCAACGCAGATGGCGCATTGGTCTATTCCTCTCGAGTAGTTTGCAGTCCCGTCGATAGGGTCAATTATCCAGGTGTACTCTTTCGCGGCTTTGTGCCTGTCCTCCTCTTCGCACAGGAAAGCACTCCCGGGTATTACTTCGGACAGCCTTTCGCACAGGAAATTCTGAACCGCTATATCGGACGAGGTCACTATGTTGGCGCAACCGTCCTTCTGTGTCACCTCGAAATCATTGTCCATCAGTGAGGCAGCCTCGCGGACTATGCACTCCATTCTTTCAATAATATTCATAGACTCTTTCAACTATTCTCATTCTTCCGACAAAACTCATTCTTCCGACAAGACTCATCCTTCCTGTAAAATCATTACAGGAGTTTGACGAACTCAGCCATACCTCGCGTGGCTACATCCTTGATATGGTGTACTCCCGACACTGCAGCGGCGGGAGAATCCTCCGGATCTATCATATAAATCCCGCATCCTTCGGGGGAATAGTGATACAGGGATGCAGCCGGATAAACCTGCATCGAAGTCCCCACAATCAGCAGTATGTCTGCCTGCGACACAATCGCCGCTGCCTTTTCCAGATTGGGAACCGCCTCGCCGAAGAAAACAATGTGGGGGCGCAGCTGTCTGTGGCGAGGTCCTCCGCATTCTCCGAGTGACACCGGGCGATAACCAATGTCCTGTACATATTTCAGAGAGAATCCGTCCTCCTCGCAACAACAGTTTTCGGGACGCACCTTTGTGAGTTCCCCGTGGAGGTGAAGCACACTGGTGCTTCCGGCCCTCTCGTGAAGGTCATCGACATTCTGAGTGATTATCCTGACATCGTATTCTTTCTCCATCTCCGCAAGAATGCGGTGGGCATCATTCGGATCCACAGTAGCGAGCTGGGCACGTCTGTCATTGTAGAATTCCAGTACTCGTCCCGGATTGCGTCTCCATGCCTCTGCCGTGCATACATCTTCGATTCTCACGTTGTCCCAAAGCCCGTCACCTCCGCGGAAAGTGCTTATCCCGCTCTCCGCGCTGATGCCGGAACCGGACAGGACTACAATTTTCTTTTGCGTCTGCATAGTATACTATCTCCAAACTCAGTTCAATATGTGATAGAAGTCGAAGTCCGCCCAACCGCCTTCATCAGTTGTGGGATAGCAGTATAGGGCACTACGATATCCGGTGAAGAAATCAAGGGTATATCGCATTTTAAGCTTGTCGGGAATGACTGTCCATTCCTTCCCGTCCAAGGAGTAGCTCATTGTCACCGTATCGTCTTCATCCGACGGCTTTTCGGCATCGAATACATAGTCCAGTCCCAGCCACACTGTGTCCTGCCCGAGTTCAATGTCCAGTACGGTCCGTTCTTCAGCGCATTCCAGACGGGCATCGGTGATGCGTCTCCTTTCAGGAACTCTTGTGACGGCCTCAAGATGCTTCCTTCCATTTTCGTCCACTTTCACGCCTATGCGGCAGTAGTTGCTTTGGAATGCGCAGAGTCCGGCGTGATCCCCTGCCTTGAGTCCTGAGACATCGAGCAGGACTTCCGATTTGCAGGATGGCCCTACAGTGCGCTGAGTCAGAGTGTTGCGTGCGTCCATAACGCCCTGTGCCCTATGCCCCGCCCTGAGCCTGAGAAAGCCCGGGCGCTCGGTTAGAGACCAGAGAGAGTTGTCCGGTTTGTGATTCCACTGCCATACGAGCGACAATGAGTCGCTGTCACTGTCGAACTCGTCACTGTCCCAGATATGATTCTCGCCATAAGGGGGAAGATTCACCTCGAATTTCTCAACTGGAAGGGTGTCATCTCCCAGCACAGGCCATCCGTCATCCCAAGTCACGGGCTGAAGAGTGGGGATACGCCCGACGGCTCCGTGATCCTGGAACATCATTGCATACCAGTCCCCGTTCTGAGTCTCCACGATTCCACCCTGGGCCACTCCGTCTTCGCGCCCGTCTGCCTTCCCGTTGAGTATGACTCTGTTCTCATATTCTCCCAGCAGGCTTCTGCTGCGCCAACAGGTCTCAGTGCGTATTCCACCTGCAGGCCAGGATATTTCCAGTACATAGTACCAGTCTCCTATGTGGTAGAAATGGGCTCCTTCGGCGCGAAGCATATAGCCTTCCCGTGGTGACGACAGCAGAAGCTGGTCCACGCCTCCGTCCTTGATTCCCGAGAGGTCGGGTTCGAGTTCGGTTATCCGCAAGTCCCCGTTGCCCCATACCACAAAGGCTCTGCCGTCTTCGAAGAGAAGGCTGGCGTCGTGGAAGGGTTGCTCAATTATGTTCTGCTCCCATTTTCCGTGCACTATGTCATCGGTTCTGTAAACGAAGGTCCTGTGCTGGTCATTTGCTATGAAAAGAGCATAATAAATGCCTTCGTGGTAACGCAGACTTGTGGCCCATTGACCTTTGGCATAGGCGTTGGCTCCATCCTTCAGATTGTAGATGTCGTCGTCGGCCAGACAGTCATATACATAGTTTACGATGCGCCAGTGAACGAGATCCCTGGAGTGCATTATCGGCGCTCCCGGACAGAAGAACATAGTCGTGCTGACCATATAGAAGTCGTCCCCGACTCTGATAAGATCATTGTCAGGTATGTCCGTGCGGGCAAGAGGATTGGTGCAGGCAGTGGTCTGAGCTGCGCCTGTGCAGGCAGTGGCCGTTGCCAGAGCCAGGAACAGTATTGATGCGTGAAGTATGTGTTTCATAGACAATAGCAGATGCGGAACTTCCGAGTTGCGGAACTTAAATGTTACATAGCACTATGGAACCCAGCCAAATGGACCATACTACGCTCATCCATAGGAATTTATGTCTTGATATAGCTGCCTCCCAACGCTCTTTGAGGAATCTGTTGTATACATATACGGTCAATGTCACAAGGAGAATTATGGCAAGGGAGTCAAGCACAAGCGTCAGGTTGTCGTGTACCCATCCGGAGGCAAGCGTGACACCCATCAACAGGGATATCCAGACCCAGGAGACGCAGTAATACTGGTTGATGTGTCTGGAAGGATAGGTTAGCGCGTTGCTCCATCTGGCAGGAATCAGTTTGGCAAGCAGCCACCAGATTCCGAACAAGAGCGGTATGAACACTGTCACAGCCAGGGCATCACCGACAGGCATCCCGTAGTAGTCCTCCTCCGACAGGAACTGGTAGAATATAGGCTGATGAGCAGTGTTCTGGATTATGAAGAATGCAGCCGTGATGGCCGCGCCGACGGGAATGAGCCAGGAGAACACCTTGGCCTTGTTCTTTATTGACTTGTACCATAGCCCGAAGAGATTGCCTGCCGATATGAAAATGAACCAGGTGAAGAGAGGGAAGCAGGATGCCTTGTAGGAGCAGAAGAATAGACCCAGGATGTGATTGACGACAGAGTTCTCGGCGTGCAGTTCGTAATAACCTGCGAGTGATCCGGCTATACACATCGCCACCGATATCCCGAAGATTGCCCAGTGCCCCAGTTTCATCTTCTTCAGAAGCGCAAACAGGAGGAAAGACAGACCGGCAAGTTGCATTATGTCCACAGTAAGAATGGTGGGAAGGCTTTGCACCATATCTTCGTTCTGGTTGGCGAATGCCGGAAGCGAGCTGCAGTATATGTTGTCTGCAGTGCCAATATTGTACAGAAGATAGGGAAGAAGCGTGGTCAGAATGCTCAGAGCCGCGCCATAAGTCAAAAGTTTCACTCCTCTCCAGGACATCTCCCCCGGGGAGTTGTGGCGGGTGAAGACGAATCCCATACCCATACAGAACATAAATACCGGGGCTGCCATAAAGCCTCCGAGGAATGAGTCCACAATCAATGTGAATGTGTTGTCAAACAGGTCTGTATGGTTCTGCCAAACGTGGACGGGAATCATACAGAAGAGGATGGTGAAGGCCTTGAGGAAATCGATTTCGATGTGGCGTCCGGACTTTGCTGATGGTGTTTCCGGTGCCGTTTCCGGTGTCATTTTCGGTGTCATTTTCGGTGTCGTTATCGGTGTCTTTTTTCTAATAGCTTATGGACTGTTTGGTATTCGTCCATCGTGCAAAAATAGGAGTTTACTTTCTTTTTGCAAAACACCTTTTATTTTATATATTTGCGCGCCGGTTTCTCCGTAATGCCGGCTGAACCCGTAAGTATAACCCCTTCCGACGCAATTGCCGGGGTAACAGGAAGGAAAGATGATTAAGATTTTCTACAGACGTGGATCTGAAGTCAAATTCAGCCAGTCTCAAACGGAGTTTGCTGCTATCGGCAAAGAAAATGTCCTCTGGATAGATCTTCTGGACCCGTCAGGAGATGAGAAGAGGTCGGTTGAGTCATTTCTGTGCACAGAAATCCAAAGTCGCGATCAGGCAGAAGAAATCGAAAGTTCCTCCCGTTTCTATGAGGAGGGCGGGGCGATTTTCGCCAATACCAACTTCCTCTCGCCTGCTGGTGACGAAATGGCCGATGATCCTGTCTCCTTCGTGCTCGTTGACGGGATTCTCACTACAATCAGGGAGATTCCCCTGCGTTCCTTTGACACTCTTCAACTGAAGATACAGGCCCTTCCACAACAGTTTCCTGACGGCTTCACCGTATTTGTCGGAATTATGGACAAGCGTGTTGATCTGGATGCTGACATAGTGGAGCTCATTTCGAAGGATACCTCACAGTTCAGCCGACGCATCAATCAAAAAGAGGATATCAATGAGGAATTTCTTCTGGATATCAATCAGTTGCAGGAGAATGCGATGCTCGTCAGAGAAAATGTCGTGGACAAGCAGAGACTTGTGTCAAATATAATGAAGAGCAAACTCTGTCCCAAGGACCAGGACCTCAGGGACGACCTGAATGTGATTGTGCAGGACATAGCCTCTCTGATAAACCACATCAACTTCACATTCGAGAGGTTGGAGTATCTTCAGGATACGGTAGTGGGTATCATAAACCTGGACCAGAACAAGATAATGAAGATATTCACCTTCGTTTCCCTTCTTTTGATGCCTGCCACACTGGTTGCCAGTTTCTTTGGAATGAACGTGGCGCTGCCACTGGAGGACAAGTGGTGGGCCTGGATAGTCATTATCGCGGCTATGCTGATGCTCATCCTGGGGATTTGGTTTCTCTTCAAGCGAAAAAAAATGTTATGACAAGTGGCTGGCGAAGTGTCAGTTTCGTACTCCCTTCCTGGAGCTCTCATAGTCACTTGTCACTTTGTATTTGCCCAGTGTACTGTTGAAACTGTAATGACCCGGCAGGCCGTTATTTTCGTTTTACAATTTTACATAAAACGAAAGTGGATTCACTTATAATTCCTTTCGTTTTATTGTTACATTTGTATCGGCTTGTTTTATCTGGGTATGAAGGATAGCATCACGCAATTGGAACTGCTATCTGAGAAAAATCGTCTCAGACTGATGGAAATTGTATGGTCCGCACATTCGGGGCACATCGGAGGAGACCTCTCGTGCTTGAACGTACTGACGGCACTCTATCATCATTATCTGAACATATCATCTGTGGATGATCCTTTTCGAGATCGCTTTGTACTTAGCAAAGGACATTGTGTGGAGTCTCTCTATTCTGTCTTTGAGTCGCGCGGATTCCTTTCTCGCGAGACTTTGGATACGCTCGGAAAATACGGGTCTCCCCTTGGAGGCCATCCTCTGCGTGATGTCCCCGGCGTTGAAGTGAACAGCGGTGCCCTCGGGCACGGCCTTTCCGTAGGTGTTGGAATGGCGCTTGCCGGAGCACGTGACGGCGCTTCCTATAAGACTGTCGTTCTTATGGGAGACGGGGAGCAGGCCGAAGGGTCCATATCAGAGGCAGCGATGGCCGCGAGCCATTTCAAACTTGGCAGACTTATAGCCATAATTGACCGCAATATGTTGCAGATAAGCGGTCGCACTGAGGATATTATGCATATTGAGAACCTTCGGGAAATCTGGATGTCAATGGGATGGGAGGTCCGTGAGATGGATGGCGACGATATGGCATCCATAATCAGCATATTGGATGCGACCGACTTCTCTGACAACCGTCCGCACCTTATCATCTCCCATTCCACAAAGGGGAAGGGAGTATCCTATATGGAAAATGATGCGAAGTGGCATCACGGCATTCCCTCTGAGGAGCAGTACCGGCGGGCCCGAACAGAGATAGAGGACCGCATAAAACGGATGGAGGGTTAGGATATGTTGGACAGTAGAAAATGTTTTACAGATGCGCTGCTTGAATGTGCGCGCGAGGATAAAGATATAATGGCGGTGACCACTGACGCCCGTGGAAGTGTTACACTCAGTGCCTTTGCCGATGAACTTCCCGCTCAGTTTGTGGAGTGTGGCATAGCAGAGCAGAATGCAGTGGGTATCAGCGCGGGTCTCGCCCATAGTGGGAAGAAAGTTTTCTGCTGCGGTCCCGCCTGTTTTTATGTAGCACGTGCGTTGGAGCAGGTGAAAGTGGATGTGGCTTACAGCCGTCTGCCCGTGAAGATATTCGGGGTAAGCGGAGGTGTTGCCTACGGTGCCCTCGGTGCAACTCATCACAGCCTGCACGATATTGCAGTACTTTCCACATTCCCCGGAATGAATATAGTTCTGCCCAGCGACGGCCATATGGCTAAAAAGGTAGCTCGTGTGCTTGCCGATGACGACAGGCCCTGGTACATAAGGGTAGGGAGGGGAGAGACAGGAGAAGTGTATGATTCCGAGCCCAAGTGGGTTCCCGGGAAGGCAATAATGGTTCAAGACGGTAATGATATCACCTTGGTGGGTGCAGGAGAAACCGTTTTCCACGCTATGGGAGCTGCCCGTATACTCGCGGAAGAAGGCATCTCTGCCAGAGTGTTGGACTGCTCGAGCATCAAACCCTTCGATACGGAGGCAATCAGGGTTGCCGCTCGAGATACAGGTCTTATTCTTTCCGTAGAGGAACACAGCGTACACGGTGGGCTTGGCTCTCTTGTACTAGACTCCATCAGCGAGTCTCCCGTGCCCGTTCGCATCTTGGGCATTCCTGACGAAGATGCCGTTCACGGGAAATCCCCTGAAATATTTGCACATTACTGCCTGGATGCGGCCGGAATAGCCCGCAATGCAAAATCCTTTTTAAAGGCAAACGGAAGATGAAGACAAGAGTAATCAGCGTAGACCAGAGCACGTCCGCAACCAAAGCTTTCCTCTTTGAGGAGGACGGAACGCTCGTGCGCAGGGCAAGCATACTTCATCATCAGTTCTATCCCCGGGAAGGATGGGCGGAGCACGATGCGGAAGAAATATACAGGAACACCGTGTGTGCAATAAAGCGAGTTGTCGATTCCGAAAAGGATGCCTGCAGATACTCTCTCTGCATCACGAACCAGCGTGAGACGGTGGTGGTATGGGACAAGCGGACAGGTAAACCCGTGTGCAACGCAGTGGTATGGCAATGCCATAGAGGCGCACAGATATGCGACGATCTCAAGGCCCGGGGTTTTGGCCAGCTGGTGCAGGAGCGTAGCGGTCTGCTCATTGATCCCTATTTTTCCGGAAGTGGGGTGAAGTGGATACTGGACAATGTGTCCGGTGCCCGAAAGGATGCAGAAGAAGGCAACCTGCTGATGGGAAACATAGATTGCTGGCTCGTATGGAAACTTACCGGAGGATCCGTGCATGCTACCGATTATACGAACGCATCCCGCACGATGCTTTTCAATATACATACCCTCGACTGGGATCCGGACCTGCTGGAAATGCTTTCCGTTCCCGCGTCTATGATGCCCAAGGCCATCTCCTGCGATGGAGATTTCGGCTGTACTGATGTCGAGGGGCTTTTTGATGAACCGATACCCATTGCCGGTGTACTGGGAGATTCCCACGGTGCACTTGCAGGCCAGATGTGTTTCACCGCCGGTCTCGGCAAGGTTACTTACGGAACCGGTTCTTCGGTAATGGTGAACATCGGAGAGAAAGCTGTCCCCGCACCTCGAGGTCTCGTGACTTCTGTCGGTTTTGCGGCTCTTGGAAAGGTGTTCTATGCGTTCGAGGGCAATATTCATTGCACAGGAGCAACCATAGCCTGGCTTGCCGAAGAACTTCGTTTGATGGATTCTCCTGCGGAAATTGAGGCTGTTGCCACATCCGTTCCGGACAATGGAGGCGTGTACTTCGTGCCCGCTTTCGCAGGTCTTGGCGCTCCCTGGTGGAAGGCTGATGCGCGTGCACAGATTTCCGGCCTCTCTTTGGGAACGGGCCGGGCTCACGTTTGCCGTGCTGCATTGGAGTCCATCGCTTTCCAGGTTACGGACCTTGTGGATGCGATGACCGGACGTGCAGGCATTGCCCTCAAGGAACTCAGGGTGGACGGTGGTCCTACCCGCAACCGCTTCTTGATGCAATTTCAGGCAGACCTCCTTGGTGTTCCCGTGGAACTTTCCGAGGTTGAAGACGCTTCTGCATTCGGCGCCTTCATCATAAACGGATTTGCCAGAGGCAAGTGGACCTCCTTCGGACAGGCTGCTTCCATATGCAGCGTTCAGGATGCATACAGGCCCTCGGAGGGCGTTTCCGCTGCTCATACTGCATATGCGGGCTGGCAGAAAGCAGTAAACCATTTGATTGATAACAACTGAACCATTATCGATATGTACAAGAATGGTAAGAAAATGTGTTTCGGAGTGATAATTGGCACACGCGCCTATTTCAATTCCGCCCTGGCTAAGGATGTCCGTGCTCAGGTTCTCAAGAATCTCGAAGAACTTGGATATGACTATGTAATCCTCCCCGAGAATGCCACCGCTACCGGAAGCAGTTCCATTGAGACCCGCGAAGACGGACTCAAGGTAGCTGCCCAGTTCAAGGAGCATCGTGAGGAGATAGACGGTATCATCGTCTGTCTGCCTAATTTCGGCTTCGAAATAGGCATCATCAATGCCATCAGCGATGCCAATCTAGGCGTCCCCGTACTCGTTCAGGCCTATGACGACTACAACGACAAAGTAGACCTTGACCACCGCAGAGACGCATTCTGCGGGAAGATTTCTGTATGCAACAACCTCTATCAGTACGGTATTCCTTTCTCAGATACAACATATCACACATACGATATCAACGACCCTCTGGTAAAGTCCGATTTTGAGAAGTTCGCCGGAATATGCCGCGTGGTTAACGGACTCCGACACTGCCGCATAGGTCAGATAGGAACTCGTCCCCTGGGCTTCAACACTTGCCGTGCGAGCGAGAAACTCCTTCAGAAGTACGGTATCACCGTAGTTCCAGCAGACCTTTCAGAACTCATTTTTGCCGCCAGGAAGATTGCGGACGATGATCCTGCATTCATATCAAAGAAGCAGGCGGTATGCGAATATGCTGCCGTTCCTGCCAATTATGAGGAAAAACTTCCTCTTGTCGTGAAGTTTGCAGTGGCAGTGGAGAGGTGGACTGAGGCCAACGCTTGCGACGCCCTCGCCATCCAGTGCTGGGACAGCCTTGAACAGAACTACGGTTGCGCTGCCTGTGTGACTATGTCGATGCTTGGAGACAAACTCATCCCTTGCGCCTGCGAGACAGACATCGCCGGTGCAGTATCTATGTACGCCCTGACTCTTGCCTCCGGACATTCTTCTGCCCTTATGGACTGGAACAACAATTTCGCAAAGGACCGTAACAAGTGCGTTTGCACTCACTGTGGAAACTTCCCTCGCGAGTTCATCGGCAACAAGGACCTCAAACTCGCTCCTCTCGGAGTGCTCGGCCGCACCCTCGGCAAGGTTCACACCTTCGGTGCTGTCACCGCCAAGGTTTCCGGTGGAGATTTTACATACTTCCGTATTTCCACCGACGATTCCCGCGGCTGCATCAAGGCATACCTTGGAGAGGGTACAATCACCGAGGACCCGTATGGAATGGACGGCTGCATTGTAGTGACGGAAGTTCCCAACCTCCAAAAACTTATGAAGCATATCTGCCGCAACGGCTTTGAACATCACGTGGCCGCCTGCCGTGGAAAGGCTGTAGAGATACTTCAGGATGCCATAGAGAACTACCTCGGCTGGGATCTTTACGTTCACGAATAAACAATGGCTGCCACTATGGTTCTTGTTACAAATATTGTTCTGGCAATGGCGCTGTGCATCTATTTCTGCATCAGGAAAAGTGCACCTGCCAGGCACCGCGTGCTGGTTAACAGTGACATCTGGGGGACTGACCCGGACGATCTTCGGGCAATGCTCCAAATGGAATACGCTGATAAATAGATTAACCCAATAATCATTAACCCAAGTTCAATCAAATTTTTAGTAAAGATGAAAAAACATCTAAAAATGGCTTTTGCCGTTGTTGTCCTGCTTTTTGCAGGCATCTCAGCATTTGCCCAGCAGAAGATTTCGGGAACTGTAAAGGACGCCCAGGGCCCCGTTGTCGGAGCCAGCGTTGTGGTGAACGGCACCTCCAACGGTACCATTACCGATGCGAAAGGTGCGTATTCGCTCACTGTTCCTGATAACTCCACCATCGTGGTTAACTGCATAGGCTATGCAGACATTTCCGAGAAGGTGGTTGCAGGCAAGTATGTCTATGATTTCATCCTCGAGGAGGACACCGAGTACCTCGACGACGTAGTTGTGATCGGTTACCAGACTGTCAAGAGGCGTGACGTCACAGGTTCTATTGCTTCCGTGAACTCCAAGCAGCTTTCCTCTACACCCGTGGCCAACGTTGCTCAGGCAATGCAGGGTAAGCTCACCGGTGTGAACGTCGTTTCTCAGGACGGCCGTCCCGATGCCAGCGTGAAGATTCGCGTACGTGGTGGCGGTTCCATCTCCCAGAGCAACGAACCTCTCATCCTTGTGGACGGTGTTGCAGGAACTATGGCAGACATTCCCTCGGACCAGATCGAGTCTATTGATGTCCTGAAGGATGCATCTTCCACCGCCATCTATGGCGCCCGTGGTGCAAACGGTGTTATCCTTATCACTACTAAGGGCCCCAAGGAAGGAAAATTAAAGGTGACCTATAACGGATACGTCAAGCTCAATACTCCTACCAAGTACCTTGATGCTCTGGAGCCCTATGACTACCTCTGTTATGTATGGGCAAACGCCGCCGCCAATGGTGATGCTTACGTGGATCCTTTCATCAAGCTTTACGGCATTGGCAAATACGGAGACATCAATCGCTACAAGAGCGTTCAGAAGACCGACCTTCAGAAGAAAATTTTCGGCAACTCCGTTTCACATAGCCACGACCTTTCCGTTTCCGGAGGTTCTGAGAGCACAAAGGTCCTCGGTACCATCAACTACATCAAGGAAGACGGAATGAAGGTCAATTCGGATTACCAAAGGGCTAATGCCTCCTTCAAGATCGATCAGAAGATTGGCAAGAAGGTGAACATTTCCTTCGACCTCCGCTACACTGACATCGTGTCTCACGGTTATGAAGGTACTGGAAGCCGTTCAGGATCAGTCCTTTCATCCGCATACCGTTTCCGTCCCATCGCCCTTGATGACATTCTCGGAGACAAGAGTGCCTTCAACCAGGGCAATGTGGAGCAGTACGGAAAGTCATGCCTCTGGGAGACCTACAACCCGTACAATCAGATTATGGACTATGAGCCCGAGACCCGCCGCCAGACCATACGCGGAAACGCTGCGCTCAACTGGAACATAATCAAGGGTCTCAACTTCCGATCAGAAATATTCCTCGGACGTTCATACAACCAGTCAAAGACCTGGTCCGGCGCACTCAACAAGGGATACATCGACGATACTACCGGAGAGAAACTCTACGCAGGTGCCGCAACCCTCAGCAAGTCTGACAGCTGGAACCTTCGCTGGACCAACACCCTCAATTACGATTTCCAGGTAGGCAAGGCCCACCATTTCAACTTCCTCGTCGGTCAGGAGCTTTCCAACTCCGGCGGAGACTCAATGAGAATCACCGCAGACTACTTCCCTGCAAACTTCACCAAGGAGAATGCATTCGCGATGATCACCCAGTTTGACAATACGGCCACTTCAATGAAGACCACGGACTACTTCTCTACGGGATACAATACTCCTTCAAGGCTTCTCTCCTTCTTTGGCCGTCTGAACTATACTGTTCTTGACAGATATCTCTTTACCGTTACGTTCCGTGCTGACGGTTCCTCAAAGTTTGCTCCCAGCCATCGTTGGGGTTACTTCCCTGCAGGAGCATTCGCCTGGCGTGTAAGCGAGGAGCCTTGGATGACGACCGCAAAGAACTGGATGGACGACCTCAAACTCCGTGTCTCCTACGGTACTGTAGGTAACGACGGTATCAGCGCCAACCTTTGGTCTCAGACTTGGAGTGCCAGCAGTACATCTGCCTATATCGACGGGGTACCCTTTGTTTCCTATGATCTTTCCAAAGTTATGGCCAATCCGGACCTCAAGTGGGAGACAACCGTCACCAGAAATGTGGGTGTTGACTTCTCATTCCTCAAGAACCGTCTGTCAGGTACCATCGACCTTTACTGGAACTCTACCAAGGACCTTCTGATGAATACTTCCCTGCCCGGAATTACCGGATTCACGTCAACATACGCGAACATCGGACAGACCAGCAACAAGGGTGTGGAAATCTCCCTGAACGGAGTCCTAATCCAGACCAAGGACTGGGGCCTCTCCATCGGAGCTAATGTTACTTTCAACAAGAATAATATTGATAAACTCGCGTCAGGTGTCAGCGGCCAATATGGTTCAGGGTGGTTCTCCAGCGGCAATCCCGGCAACGATTACGGTCTGTATGAAGGCCAGCCTGTCGGCCTTGTGCGTGGCCTTCAGTATGAAGGATTCTATACTACCGCAGACTTCGATTACGATGCTGCCACCAATGTATACACCCTCAAGAATGGTGTTCCCGACGTGAGTGCAAGTATCACCGGCGTGTTCCACGGAGCTGAGAAGAATGTCCCGGCAGGACAGAACGCATATCCCGGTATGGCAAAGTATAAGGATGTGAACAAAAACGGCATTGTGGATGCAGATGACTATGAGATAATAGGCAATATGAATCCCAAGGCAACCGGCGGTTTCAATATTAATCTCAGCTACAAGAATTGGGATCTCGGTGGATACTTCAACTACAGCATCGGAAATCAGATTTACAACATTACCCGTCTTGCATCTTTGAACGGATACAAGGAAACCGGTGTCTATGAGAACCATCTTGCCCTCCTCAAGGATTCCTACAAGATGTACGATGTCCAGAATGGCCAGCTCGTGCGCCTCAATACTCCGGCAGAACTTGATGCTGCAAACGCTAACGCAAAGTATCCTACCTTCTACAATGAGAACGGTGTTGTATCTACCCTTGGTATTGAGGATGGCTCATACCTGCGTCTGAATACCCTTACCATCGGCTATACCCTTCCTTCTGTGTCCAAATTTGCCAAGGCTCTTGCCATCAGCTCCCTCAGGGTATATCTCTCCGCCTACAATCTCTTTACTATCACGAAGTACTCTGGATTCGACCCTGAAGTCAACTCCAACGAGTTTATCAACAACGCAACCTATCCCACCCCTGGTATAGATTGGGGCTCATATCCTCGTGCGCGTTCGTTCGTCTTCGGTATGAATGTTTCCTTTTAATTTCAAAAGACAGACAGTATGAAAAAGATTTTTTATGCAATAGCTGCTCTGGCTTCATGCCTGATTTTCACCCAGTGCCAGGGAGATTTTCTCAGTGTGAGCTCTCCCGACAAGTCAGACGACACATTCGTCACTTCATCTGTAAGTGAGACCTTCAAGACACTTGCGTATGGCTACGGAACTTATCGCAGCGTTGCGGGTGGTGGCAACTATAACTGGAACGATGTTTCTGAAAGTGAGTACTATCCCGAGTACAACTCCAATAACGGCCGTATCGGATATCTTCGCCCCAAGGAGTGTGGTGTGGACAACAAGGGAGGCCAGTTCAACAATCTCTTCTCCATTCTTGCAAGAAGTGCCCGTGTGGCAAACGTGATTGCACAGAAGGATGAGTTCAAGAATGCAAAAGGCGCCAATGACTGGACCCAACTTTACGGTGAGGCCTGGACTATGTGGGCATACTGCTACCTCGAACTCATCCGCCACTACGGAGACGTTCCTTTCGGAATAGAGAACTCTACTGTAGAGGAGTATAAACTCACTTCCCGTTTCGATATCCTTGATGCCTGCATCAAGAAACTTAAAGAGGTAGAGGGTGGTATGTACAATATCGGCACCAACAGTATGCAGGCTGAACGTATGACACGTACCTTCGCCAATCTGCTCATTGCCGAATGTGCCCTCTATTCGGGCGGTTATCAGACCATCCGCGATGACGTAGAAGGTTTATATGGAGATCTAACTTTCGAAAAGAAGGGCACTGACGGATCTGCAAAGGCATCCTACGCCCGCCGTTCAGATTGGAAAAACTACTATGCCATTGCCCAGACATACTTCCGCAGGGTATGCACCGGAGAGGCCAAGGGATCACTCTCCCTCATCACTAATGATGAGCGCTCATATGCCAACAACCCGTTCCAGAGGGGATTCCAGTATGTGATGGATATGGAGATATCTCCGGAATCCATCTGGGAGGTCGGAAACGTGGCTCCTAACCAGTCCGAACGTCCTTATTCACAGGGCCGTCCTTCAAACGGAGCAAATACCAATGCGGCTCCCTGCAAGGTATTCTCTGGTATACGCGTGAACCCTCTTACCTACTATCAGGCATTCGAAGACGGAGACAAGAGGTGGGATGCATCTGCAGTTGTTACCGGTTCCGACGGTAAGGGTAATGAGATACTCGTATCTCTTAAGTCCGGTTCCAAGTGCGATGGCGGTATTGCCATCAACAAGTGGGATATCAACAAGATGGCCAGCCCATACGTAATCAAGTGCCGTAACTCGGGAATGAATTACGCTTTCTTCCGTTTGCCTATCGCAATGCTCGAACTTGCAGAGGTTGATGCTGCCCTCGGAGAAAATAACGAAGCTCTATCTCTGCTAAACCAGCTCCGTAATCGTGCTGGTGTTTCAGACCTCTCCGGCCTATCAGGAGATGCCCTTGTCAAGGCAGTCGTGGATGAGTTCAGAAGGGAGACTCTTGGGGAAGGCCCCCTCAAGTATGCCGAACTTCGTGCCGGTCTCTTCTATGAGATAGGAAAGAATATGCGCGCCGAACTCAAGACCGTCATTGCCGGTCTCGAGGCCAACGGATATTACACTTTCCCCAACGGTCGCCAGATTTCCAACTACGTATGGACAAAGATGGTTCACAAGGACCAGCCTCTTACCTTCGACGCAGTTGCAGGAGATCCTGCCCTTACTCCCGGCTGGCGTGGTGTATATGATTATTCTCTCATCAGCACAGTAGCAAGTATCGTTTCAGGGACAAACCACAACCTTGCCATCGAGGGACTTTTCACATATATCGATCCCAAGGGCCCGGTTGCTGCCGCTCTCGAGGCAGACGGGTATTCAAAGACGGATTGGGCTATCAACATGGTAAATCAGAAGGATCAACTCTGGGACTACAATATGCTTTCCGGTATCGATCTCGCATCCGTTCCCCTGTACTACCACCCTATTCCTCTTGAGACCCTCAGGAAGTCCGGTGGACACGTAACCAACGGATACGGCCTGCCTCAGGAATAGTATTCAGTCTGTTACAATGAAACAAGCCCTCAGCGCAAATGACGCCGGGGGCTTGTTGTTCAGTTTGATAACAACTACAAAGCAAGTGTAAGTAAAAATAAGCAAATGAAAGTATTTTATATTATCTTTATGGACAAAAGATAATATAATGGAAAAGCAGAAAGGAAGCCTGAAAAGCACTATTACGGTATCATTGACCAACTACCTGGACGCAGGTGCCATAGTGGCCGGCGCCAGCGGTCTTTCCCTATGGCAGAAATATCTCGGACTCACCGAAACCAACCTCGGGTGGCTCAACGCTATCTCAGCAAACTGCTTGGGAGCAGCCATAGGTGCAATAATCGGCGGATTCCTGGCAGATAAGTACGGGCGGAAGACCATATACACTTATAATATGCTCATCTATATGCTGGGCGTGCTTCTTATATGCTGCGCTTCTTCGTTTGGGATGCTGCTTGCAGGTTTCCTCATCACCGGCATTTCTGTGGGTATTGGCGTTCCGGCATCCTGGACTTACATCGGCGAGAGTTCTGAAACGCACAACCGAGGCCGCAACATCGCCATCTCCCAGGTTGCCTGGGGTATAGGTCCCACCGTCATCCTGATTCTCGGATGGTTACTGGCACCTGACGGAGCCTTGTTCGGTCTTGTGTGCAAGGTTTCCTCCCTGTTCCTTGGCCAGGGCGCTCCGGAAGTTGCGGTCAATGTTTTTACATCCCGAATAGTATTTGCGTCCCTCTTCATTGTTGCACTCATTGCCTGGCTGCTCCAACGCCAGTTGGAGGAGTCCAAGGAATGGCTGGATATGAAGGCGTCCGGAGAAAAGGCAAGCAGTATATTCTCCTCTTTCGGCTCGCTCTTTAAGAAACGCATCAACGTGAAGACCCTTCTATTCCTTGCTGGAATGTATCTTTCCTGGAACCTTGTCGCCTCAGTGATGGGATTCTTCCAACAGCATATCTATGAAACCGCCGGCGGACTGACCAACGGCCAGGCCAACCTCCTCACTGTAGGACAATGGCTCATTATCATATTAACCACATATTCATTCTCCACCATCATTGACAGGGTGAACCAGCGCTGGCTCTACTTCGCGGGAGTGGGCTTTGCCGTGGCTGCCTGGCTGATGGTGGTGACTATAGGCATCAACAGCCTTACGGGCCTTATCATATTTACGGTTCTATGGGGCTTGCAGGGAGGAATATCTGTACAGACTTTCTACGCTTTATGGGCGTCCGAACTGTTCCCGGCTAAATACCGTGCTGCGGCACAGGGCTTTATGTTTTTTCTTGTCAGAGGCCTATCAGCCGTGTGGGGTCTGTGCTTCACCGGCATATACGGAGGAAGCGGCGAAGGCTTCACCATTGCGGCATTCCTGATGATAGCATTGCTGAGCATATCACTGCTCATCGGTACGATATGGACGCCCAAGACCCGTGGCAAATCGCTTGAGCAGATAACAAGAGAACGTTATGGAGACGATGTCTGATGCCACCTGGATCTGGTATCCTGGTGATTTTGAGATATGGCTGGGAAACCGTTTCAACAACCGCCGCACCGAGCGCGGTGCAATGTTCCCGCCGTTCTGGAAACAGGACAGCCATTGGGCTACCGTGGAGTTTCGTCGCGAGGTGAATCTTTCAATGCCCGAGAAGGTGAATGTCCGGGTGGACGGGAAGTTCAATTTCAGCCTCGACGGCCATCTGCTGTTCGGAGAACCTTCCGAGATAACCGTCCCAGACGGACGTCATATCCTCAGTTTCAAGGTATTCAACCAAGCCGCACCGCCTTCCATCTTTCTGGATTCTCCTAGCATCCGCAGCGGTAATGACTGGATGGTATCTTTCGAGGACAAGATATGGATAGACGAGGAGGGAGTGGCCCACGGATCCGGCACGTACGTTCCCGCCGGATGCTGGAACTTCTGTTCGCCTGACTGCCCGCCTTCTCTTTTCCGTCTGCCGAGCAGGCCGGAGGATGCGGTACAGGAAAAGAAGATCTCCGACAGGTCGGTCCTTGTGGATTTCGGCAGGGAAACTTTCGGCTACTTGGTCTTGCAGGGAATCCGAGGTGAGGGAGAAGTAGGAGTATATTACGGTGAGAGTGCGGCTGAGGCATTGGACAGAGAGCACTGCGAAACCTTGGACAGGTTTGTCCTGACTGGCTGTAGGGATTTTACAGCCCCCGAAAGCAAGGCTTTCAGGTATGTGCTTGTGGACCTTCCTGAAAGTATGGAGGTCTCCCGGTTTTCGATGCTTTATGAGTACCTTCCCTGCGAAGGGAAGGCCTGCGGCTCATTCGAATGTTCGGATGAAACCGTGAACCGAATATGGCAGACCAGCGCCTATACGATGGAACTTACCACCAGGGAATTTATGCTGGACGGCATCAAGAGGGATCGGTGGACCTGGTCCGGAGATGCCATTCAGTCCTATCTGATGAACTATTACCTGGGTTTCGACTGCAATTGCGTAAAGCGTACGATACGTCAGCTGAGGGGAAAGGACCCCGTCACCTCGCACATCAACACCATACTTGATTACAGTTTCTACTGGTTCATTTCTGTGCGTGACTATTACCGGTTCTCTGGAGATGCAGATTTCGTCAGGGAAATCTATCCCCGGATGAAGACTATGATGGATTATGTCCTGGGACGTCTGGATGATGATGGCTTTGCCGTCGGAAAGAGCGACGACTGGGTATTCGTGGACTGGGTGGATTTCCCTATGCACAAGAGAGGCGTGCTCTGCTTCGAGCAGTTCCTGCTTGCACGGAGCTTGGAGGCTATGGCGGAGTGTGCCCGCGTGCTCGGAGACGAAAGCGGTCCGGACTACGCCGCAATGGCCCGCCATCTCCTCGAAAAGACGGACCGCATCTTTTGGAGTCAGGATGCCGGCGCATATATGCATGCGCTCGAACCCGAACTCAACCCACAGATCACCAGGTTTCCCAGTATGTTTGCCATTATTTACGGCTATGCGTCAGAAGAAAAGAAAAAGCAAATTCTGCAGCACGTCCTTCTCAATCCGGATATTCCGGCCATTACCACGCCTTATATGAAGTTCTACGAGATGGAGGCCCTGTGTTCCTTGGGAAAGCAGCCCGAAGTTCTGGAGGAAATCCGTTCTTATTGGGGAGGAATGCTCCGCGAGGGAGCCACCTCATTCTGGGAGAAATACGACCCTTCTCTGTGCGGAGAAGAGCATCTGGCAATGTACGGCCGTCCTTTCGGCAAATCCCTCTGCCACGCCTGGGGTGCATCTCCAGCCTACCTGTTGGGAAGGTATTTCCTCGGGGTGGAGCCTACCTCGCCCGGATACGCTTCCTGGACAGCACGGCCTTCCCTTGGCGGCCTGGCCTGGATGAAGGGCAGTGTGCCTACCCCGTATGGATGTATACGAATCGAGATGGATGCGGAAACTCTGATGGTTACCGCACCCGAAGGCATAGGTCACGGTAAAATAATAGCGGACGGCAAGGAGACAGGTATAGAGGGTGGACAGACAATAGAAATATTCAAATAACAGAGACTCAAAAATGGAATTCAATCAGAGGAGGATGAAGGTCCTCAGCCTTATTCAGGAAGACGGACATGCAAAGGTCCAGAAACTCTCCAAGATCTTTGGAGTGTCTGAAGTAACCATAAGGCAAGACCTGGAGTTCCTGGAACAGATGGGATACGTGCAGAGGGAATATGGCGGAGCCTTCCTGAAGGAAGTATCCACATTTGCCAAGACGGGTACACTCTTCAGTCAGACGCATCTGGAAGAAAAAAGGGAAATAGCACTCCGTGCGGCGTCCCTCGTGAATGAAGGGGACGACATTATTCTTGATTCGGGATCCACTACCACGGAGCTGGCGAAGATTCTGGCCCATTACAATAACCTTACGGTAATAACTAACTCCCTCAATATTGCGTATATCCTCGGAGTGAACCCTGGAATCAACCTGATTGTTTCCGGCGGAGAGTTCAAGGCTCCAACGCTCTCTCTTACCGGAGATATGGCGGCGCAGACCTTCAAGGGAATCCACGTATCCAAACTCTTCCTTGCCACGGCAGGCATTTCCAAGGATATGATGCTGACCTATCCCTCTCTCAGAGATCTCGCCGTGAAATCCGCAATGATAAGAGCCGCGGACAAGATCATTCTCCTGGCGGATTCATCAAAAATTGGCAACTCCTCCTTCGTCAGTCTCGGGCTGATTTCCCTGGTGGACACCCTCATAACTGACAGCAAGATCCTCCCCGAGGACCTTGCTACACTGAAGGAGATGAAACTCGAAGTAATCTGCAAATAGGATTATTAACCGAGATAATTGGCTATTCCGTTGTCAACAGTTTCTTATTCGAAATGATCCTTGACCACCCGCAGGGTTTCTCCCGTGTCCTCGAGATCGTAGATCTTGGGATGGGTGTCGCCCCAGTAAGGTGCGTGGAGTACGAGGATGATCTGTCCCTCGAAGGTTGTGGTTATCATCGCGTGCCCTGCATCGGTGAGAAGAGGTTCATCCTGCTGGCGCCAGGGTCCGGCAATCTTTCCTGAGTCTGAAATTGCGATGCCGCAGCTGTTGTTGGTTGTCCACACCATATAGAGCTTGCCTGTCTTGCCTTTGTAAAGGAAGGGGCCGTCAGTGACGTAGCCGGTTCCGTCGGCAGGGATTGTGGTTCCCCAGGTATGGTTTACATAGCTGGCCCTGAAGAGGTTGTGGGGTTCCCCGTCAAGGTCTGAAAGGTCATCCTTGAGACGAACGTATCCGACTGCGCCGTCGGTCACCTGCACCCACTCGTGGCAGTATACCATATATGGCACTCCGTCTTCGACCCAGAGGGTGCCGTCGATGGTCATCATATCGTCAGGCATTGTTGCGTGAGGGGCGAAGCTCTTGAAAGGTCCTTCGGGAGAGTCTGAAACAAGAATCTGGGAGCCTCTCCTGACCCTTCCGGTATGGTACCAGTTGCGCCACTGCTCACCGAATTTCTCGCTGGTGTCGAAGGTGCAGAAAATGTAGTACTTGCCCTTGTAGTAGTGGAGTTCGGGTGCCCAGATGCTGTTGATACGGGTGTCTCCCCAATGGTCTGCAGGAGTGGTGAAGATGGTGATGGGACCCTCCCAGTGCTTGAGGTCCTTGCTCTTGTATGCACGTACGCTCCTTCCGGCAGGGCCTACGAAGTAGTAGGTGTGTGAAACGGGGTCGGGGAGTATGCAGTTGTCCCTCCATCTGAGGGAATCTATGTCATAGACCCCATATTCCATACCCGGTCTCATTCTCATCCCCGACTGGGGACGGGGGGCGTTTCCGTTCTGGGGCGCAGGCTGGGCCTGTGAAAGCTGAGGCGCAAGGATTGCCGCCAGCAGCAGTGTTACAAGTACTTGTCTCATTTGTTTATTGATGGTTATTGTTGCGAATATACAAATAATTGTCTAATTTTGCAGACTTTTGTACAGCGCGTACGCGTATGCGTGAGGACTGTCGGGTTATTTTCAAGTTTAACTTTTTAATTTTTTGTTACTACCAATTATGGCAGAGACAAATGAACAGGCCCCGGTAATCGAGGCAACAGAACAGCAGGCTCCCGTAGAGGTGCCCGCAGCACAGGAACCCAAAAAGATGCTCAACGCATCAGTGGCCCCCGAGGATTTCGACTGGGACGCTTTTGAAGGCGGAGACATCTACGGAGTTGAGAAAGAAGAAATCAATGCGGCTTATGACAAGACCCTTTCAAAGGTTGTCGAGAGCGAAGTTGCTGAAGGTGAAGTCACTTCCATCAACAAGCGCGAAGTTGTCGTTACAATAGGCGGAAAGAGCGAAGGTGTCATCCCCGTTTCCGAATTCCGTTACAATCCCGAACTTGCAGTCGGTGACAAAGTTGAGGTTTATGTCGAGTCCGCAGAGGACAAGAAGGGCCAGCTGGTGATATCCCACCGCAAGGCACGCGCCCTCAAGTCTTGGGACAGAGTCAACGAGGCCTACGAAAACGACGAGATTGTGAAGGGTTTCGTGAAGACACGCACAAAGGGCGGTATGATTGTGGATGTATTCGGTATCGAGGCTTTCCTCCCCGGTTCCCAGATTGACATCAAGCCCATTCGTGACTATGATTCATTCGTGAATCAGACCATCGACTTCAAGATTGTCAAAATCAATCAGGAGTTCCGCAATGTTGTCGTTTCTCACAAGGCTCTCCTCGAGGCTGAGCAGGAGGCCAGAAGGGCTGAGCTTATCAGCAAGCTCGAGAAAGGCCAGATACTCGAAGGCGTTGTCAAGAACATCACCAACTACGGTGTGTTCATCGACCTCGGCGGAGTGGACGGACTTATCCACATCACCGATCTTTCATGGGGCAGAATCAATCACCCTGAGGAGGTTGTCACCCTCGATGAGAAGATCAAGGTCGTTGTCCTCGATTTCAACGAGCAGCAGAAGAGAATCGCTCTCGGACTCAAGCAGCTTACTCCTCATCCTTGGGACAATCTCGATCCCAACCTCAAGGTCGGCGACAAGGTCAAGGGTAAGGTTATCCTCATCGCTGATTACGGTGCATTCATCGAGATTGAGCCCGGTGTAGAAGGACTCGTTCACGTATCCGAAATGTCCTGGAGCCCCAGACTCCACAGCGCACAGGAATTCCTCAAGGTCGGCGACGAGGTGGATGCACAGATACTGTCCATCGACCGCGAGGCCCGCAAGATTTCCCTCGGACTCAAGCAGCTTACCGAGAACCCCTGGGAGTCAATCCGCGAGAAGTATCCCGTTGGTAGCCAGCATAAGGCTACCGTGCGTAATGTCACCAACTTCGGTGTATTCGCAGAGCTTGAGGACGGTGTAGAGGGACTCGTACACATCAGCGACCTCAGCTGGAACAAGATCAAGCATCCTTCAGAGGTTGTCGCTCCCGGTGACTCCATCGATGTCCAGATTCTCGACTTCGACGAGACCAACCACAAGCTCAGCCTCGGTCACAAGCAGCTCACCCCCAATCCTTGGGACGAAATAGAGGCCAAGTTCACTCCCGGCACCAACGTTGAGGGCACCGTGGCTTCCATTACCGACAAGGGAGCCAACATCACCCTCGAAGGCAATGCAGAGGGCTTCGCTTTCTCACGCGAACTCGTCAAGGAGGATGGCAAGCAGGCTGTTGCCGGCGAGACTCTCCAGTTCAAGGTAGTTGAGCTTCGTCGCTCCACCCGCCGCATTCTCGTCAGCCATCTGCGTACTTATGCAGAGGTGAAGGAGAAGGCAGCAGCAGCTGAGGCCGAGTCCACCAAGAAGGCGGTCAAGAAAGTCAACTCCAACATCGAGAAGACCACTCTCGGAGACATCGACGCTCTTGCCGCTCTCAAGGAGAAGCTCGAGAAAGGAGAATAATGAATTTTTCGCTCAAGATACTGGGCACGGCATCCGCCGTGCCCATTTCTGACAGAAATCCAAGCGCCCAGATGCTTTCAGTGAACGGGCGCTTGTTTCTTATTGACTGCGGTGAGGGTGTGCAGCAGCAGATGCGGCGTATGCATCTTTCATTTCTGAAGGTGGAGGCCATCTTCATCACCCACATTCACGGAGACCACGTCTTCGGTCTTTTCGGTCTCCTCTCGTCTATGGCTATGTATGGACGTACAGCAGACCTATATATCTACGGGCCTCAGGCTCTCGGTTCCGTCATCAAGTTCTACCGCAGTTTCTTTGCGGACGAGTCGGCCTTCGAAATTGTCTTCAAGCCGGCTGACTGTACCGAACTTACCCCAATACATAAGTCCAAAGCTGTGGCTGTGAGCACCTTTCCGCTCCGTCACAAAATCCCCTGCTTCGGATATCGTTTTGACGAAATAATCAGTGAAAGGCGAAGAGCCGGGAATCCGGCCTGTAAAGGCAAATCTTTCGCCTATTGCTCAGACACAGTCGCTTTCGCGAATCTGTCGGAATATGTGCGCGGAGTTGATGTCCTCTATCACGAGGCCACTTATATGAACGATATGTCAGACAAAGCCGTGAACCGCTGGCATTCAACAACATCCCAGGCGGCGCAATGTGCCCTTACGGCCGGAGCCGGGAGACTTCTTGTCGGTCACTATTCTTCCCGCATTCTGGATTTCGACGCATATATCGCTGAATGCATGTCCATTTTTCCTGATTCCGTAGCCGTGCAGGACGGAGATGTCTTCGATTTTTAGTATTTTCGCAGAATGAAGAAACTGACACTCGCGCTGGCTCTTCCGGCGATTGCGGTATGTGCGGTCATACTTGTCTTTGTCCGTTATGCGGACAGCAGGCTATCCAATTTTGACGCTGATGTTTCGTTCTATGTTCATCCCGGCGATGGCAGTTCCGAAGTGCTCGACATACTGTATTCCAAGGCTGATGTGATTCATCCTGAAAGGCTGTCGCGTGTTTTCTCTTCGCAGAAAGTGGACAGATTCATCAAGCCCGGTCACTATACCGTCAATAAGGGGAACTCCAGTATATATGTTGCCAGAATGCTGAACAACGGCTGGCAGTCTCCTGTCAGGCTCACTCTTTCCGGCACCATTCGTAAAACCTCAACTCTTGCCTCACGGATTGGAAAACAGATGCTGTGTGACTCCGCCGATGTGATGGAAGCCTTTCGTGACAGGGCGATGCTGGATTCAATCGGTTTTGCGGAACCCCATCTTCTTTCTCTTTTCATTCCGGATACCTACGAGATGTGGTGGACTGCATCCCCTTCAGAGATTCTGCTCGCGATGAAAAAGGCCAATGACGAGTTCTGGACTCCGGAGAGGATGGTAAAGGCCCAATCCCTCGGTCTCGACAGAAAGACAGCGGCGGTACTCGCGTCCATTGTCACCGCCGAATCCAGATATCTCCCCGAACTTCCTGCGATTGCCGGAGTCTATCTCAACAGGCTTGCCTCAGGTATGCCGCTCCAGGCTGATCCTACTGTCGCATTCTGCTTTGACTATGTGCCGCAGCGCATCCTCAAGAAACATCTGGACGTGGATTCGCCGTACAATACATACAGGCACAGAGGTCTTCCTCCGGGTCCCATCTGCGTTCCGTCGAAAGAAAGTCTTGAGGCCGTACTCAATCCCGATTTCGGCAATGGTGCGGTGAAAGCCGGAACCCGTGGCTGCAATCTGTATTTCTGCGCCAATCCGGACTTCAGCGGGACACACGTCTTCGCTTCCACTCTTGCCGCACACAATATCAACGCCAGAGCATTCCAGAACGAGAACACCAGACGCCACCGGGCCAGGCTGGCAGCTTCGAAATGAGATTCATACATACCATATCAGCGGCATTGTCGGTATTGTTGATGCTGCTTCCCTTTTCCGCCAATTTGAATGCGGGAAATGACATTTACAGGGATTATGTCGGCCGATGGGCCGGCACAGCCGTTCACGAAATGAAGCGCAGCGGCGTTCCGGCTTCCGTCACCCTCGCGCAGGGGTTGCTGGAGTCTGCGGCGGGGCAGTCTGAACTTGCCCGGCAAGGAAACAACCATTTCGGAATCAAGTGCCACAGCGCTTGGACAGGTGCCGAGTTCCACAAGGATGCAGAGATCAAGGACGAGTGTTTCAGGGCATATAACGATGCCTCCGAATCTTTCAGGGACCATTCCGATTTTCTCAGGTATCAGGACAGGTACAGATTCCTTTTCGACCTCGAGCCAACTGATTACAAAGGATGGGCGGAAGGCCTCAAGAAGGCCGGCTATGCCACGGATCCCGCATATCCCCGCAAGCTTGTGAAATTGATTGAGGAGTATGAACTGTTTGTATATGACAGCGGTGTCACTCCGGAAGTGCAGAGCCCCGCAGCCGCCGAGGCTCCCGCGGCTTCTCAGACAAATCCGCTTACCGCTGTCCTGCGAAACAGGATTGCTGAGAATGTAAGCATCAGTCTTTCGCGCACCATACTCGAGAAGAACGGCGTTCCTTTTGTCAGTGCCGTGGAGGGGGAACGTTTCTCTGATATAGCCGCATCCTTCGGACTGTTCACCGACGAACTGCTTCGCTACAACGATGCACAGTCCGACTATGTCCTTCGGGCAGACGAGACAGTATATCTGGCTCCGAAGAAGAAAATGGCTGCCGTGGGTCTGGACAAATTCATACCCGGTCCGGGTGAGTCATTCACTATCAGGGAGATATCCCAGAGATTCGCGGTCAGAAGCAAGTCCCTGTGCCGGATGAATTCTGTTTCTGAATCTCACGTGTTCCGTGAAGCTGACGTGATTGTGCTCCGAAAATGAAGTTTGACCTGCAGTCGGATTATCTTCCGTCCGGAGACCAGCCCCAGGCCATAGCCCAGCTTGTGGACGCCTTGTCAAAGGGGGTTCAGGATGTCACCCTGCTCGGAGTCACCGGGTCGGGCAAGACTTTCACAATGGCCAACGTGATACAGCGCTTGCAGAGACCTGCCTTGATACTCAGCCACAACAAGACGCTGGCCGCTCAGCTTTACGGCGAGTTCAAGTCTTTCTTCCCGGCCAATGCGGTGGAGTATTTCGTCTCGTATTACGATTATTATCAGCCGGAAGCTTACATCCCTTCCAGCGACACCTATATAGAAAAAGACCTCAGCATCAACGACCAGATAGAGAAATTGCGTCTCTCCGCTGCCTCCGCCCTGCTCAGCGGCCGCCGTGATGTGATAGTGATTTCGTCGGTGAGCTGTCTGTACGGCATCGGAAATCCGGAGGATTTTCACTCACAGACAGTGGTTGTAAGGAGAGGGGAGAGAAGGAGTCTCACAGGCCTTCTTTACAAACTTGTGGATGCGCTCTACAGCCGTACGGAGGCGGAATTCAAGAGAGGCAGCTTCAGGGTCAAAGGAGATGTCGTGGATGTCTGTCTGGCAGGTGCCGACGATGCTGTCCGCATAGAATTCTTCGGTGACGAGGTGGACTCGATTTCCGTCATCAATCCTGTCACCGGTGCCCGGTTGGAGGAGATTGAAGAAATCAATATTTATCCCGCCAACAATTTCGTGACCACGAAGGAACGTGGTGCGGCGGCGGTCAGCCATATTCAGGATGATCTGGTCAAGCAGATGGCCCATTTCGAGCAGACAGATCGCCCTATCGAGGCCAAGCGCTTGAAACAGAGGGTGGAATATGACCTCGAGATGATTAAGGAGATGGGTTATTGTCCCGGTATCGAGAACTATTCACGTTATTTTGACGGTCGCCGCGAGGGTCAGCGCCCTTTCTGCCTGATAGACTATTTTCCCAAGGATTTCATTACCTTCATAGACGAAAGCCACGTCACCCTGCCTCAGGTTCACGCTATGTACGGAGGTGATCATTCCCGCAAGGAGGTCCTTATCCAATATGGATTCCGTCTCCCGGCCGCTGCCGACAACAGGCCTCTGAAGTTCGAGGAATTTGAGGAAATCACCGGGCAGAAGGTTTACGTCAGCGCCACTCCCGCCGACTATGAGCTCCGGAAATCGGAAGGACTTGTGGTGGAGCAGGTCGTACGGCCCACAGGACTGCTTGATCCTCCTGTCGAAGTACGGCCCACAAAGAATCAGGTGGATGACCTTGTGGAGGAGATACGTCGGCGCTCAGACAAGGACGAAAGAGTGCTTGTGACTGCGCTTACCAAACGAATGGCTGAGGAACTCAATGATTATCTGAGCCGTATCGGAGTGAGAGTAAGATATATACACTCCGATGTGGATACTGCCGAGAGAGTGGAGATAATAGAGGATTTCAAGAACGGCCTTTTCGATGTTCTGGTTGGGGTGAACCTTTTGCGTGAAGGTCTTGACATACCTGCCGTGTCGCTTGTCGCGATTCTGGATGCCGACAAGGAAGGTTTCCTCCGCACCAGCCGCGCTCTCACACAGACCGCCGGCAGAGCGGCCCGCAATGTGAACGGTCTGGTGATTATGTACGCAGATTCTGTCACCAAATCTATGGAGGAGACCATACGGGAGACAGACAGGCGCCGCCGGAAGCAGATAGAATACAACAAACTCAACAATATTACGCCCTCACAGGTTGAGACCAAACTCAACATTCTGGCTGCGGAACTGACAACGGGCAGGGATAAAGTACTTCCACGCGGACTTCAGAACGGAACCACCGGCAGGGTGAGCGCCGCAAATTCCTATGATGACCCTGTCTATATTCCAAACCCTTCGGATCTCGGCAGGGGCAGCGTCAGCGTCGGGCTCGGTCACGATTCGCGTCGTCCAGGCGGGTCCGCTATGACAGATGGCTACGTCACCGCCGATCTTGCGGCAGTTCTTCAGGACCCTGTGATAAGGTCTATGTCTCGTTCCCAGATAGAGAAGATGGTGGAGGATGACAGAAAGATGATGAAGAAATCAGCGGCCGGGCTGGACTTCACACAGGCGGCCCACTATCGCGATGAAATGTGGGCGCTGCAGGAATATCTGAAGGTGTGGAAGGAATAGATGCAGTCGTGAATCAGCTTTTGTTTCTTGAAATAGTTGTTTTTATTTAGTATCTTCGCAGAATGACACTATCATAACCATTTTTAACTTATATTAATTATTCACAACGATGAAAATCCATCTTAAGATCGCGCTTGCTGCGGTCGCGGCGTTTCTGACGTGCGCCTCCGCATTCGCGCAACAAAGGATTTCAGGAACCGTTCTGGATGCCAATGACGAACCTCTCATTGGCGCCGGAGTTGTTCTGAAAGGTACCATAACCGGTACTGTCACCGATGTCAATGGTAAATTCGAACTCTCTGTTCCGCAGAATGCCGTCCTTACGGTTTCCTGCGTGGGCTACAAGGAGGTAGAAGTTGCTGTTGCAGCCAACAAATCCGTTTACACAATCAAACTCTCCGAGGACACAGAGGCTCTGGAGGCAGTTGAGGTTGTTGCTTACGGAACTCAGAAAAAGGTTACCGTCACGGGTGCTCTTTCAAGCGTAAAGTCCGAGGACCTCGTGCGTACCCCTATCACTACTGTGAACAACGTTCTTGCGGGTCAGCTTTCCGGTGTCACGACAATCCAGTATTCAGGTGAACCCGGTTCCGATGCCGCAACCGTTTACGTTCGCGGTCAGGGTACTTGGACCAATTCCGCACCTCTCATTCAGGTTGACGGTGTCGAGCGTTCGATGTCAGACCTTAACCCTGAAGACATTGAGTCAATAACCGTCCTCAAGGATGCATCCGCAACAGCAGTGTTCGGTGTGCGCGGTGCCAACGGTGTTCTTCTTATCACCACCAAGCGCGGTAACGAGGGAAAGGCGAAGATCAATGTCAACACTTCCTTCTCCATTCAGAATCCCACCAAGCTTGTAGAACAGGCCAACTCCTATGATTATGCCGTCTATTACAACAAGATGAGGGCTAATGACGGACAGACTCCTATGTTCTCAGACGCAGTGATTCAGAAATTCAAGGACGGTTCTGATCCCATCCGCTTCCCCAGCGTGCAGTGGACCGACTATATTATGAAGAAAATCACGACACAGTCCAACCATAGCCTCAGTATCTCCGGTGGTACCAAGAAAGTGAAGTACTTCGTTTCCGCAGGTCTCGCCACCCAGGACGGTCTGTTCAACGAGTTTGACCGTGACTATCATTTCGGTTATCAGTACCAGAGATTCAACTACCGTGCGAATCTTGACCTCAATGTAACCAGCACCACCAAGATTTCCTTCGACGTATCAGGAAATATCTCCAAGCAGAACTCTCCTACCACCGGACAGGGCTCGGGCGGTATGCTTATGAACGTTTATCACGGTACTCCTTTCTCCAGCCCGGGTATGATTGACGGCAAGTATGTTGTCACTTCCACTGATTACACCGACGGCGTACAGCTTCCTTTCGTGGGAGTTGACGGTCTTGAGTATGTGGTTGCCAACGGAGGTGGTTTCAGCCAGTCAAATAATAACAAGCTTCAGATGGACCTCACCCTCAATCAGGATCTCAAGTTCATCACCCCGGGTCTCTCTTTCAAGATCAAGGGATCATACAACAGCAACTTCAGCGTATCGCTCACCGGTAACCGTCAAACGGCAACCTATCAGCCGGTTATTCAGACTGACGGAACCATAGCCTACCGCAAGACCGGCCAGGACAGTGCCATCAGTTACACCAAGGGCTCTGGCAAGGGAAGAAACTGGTATATGGATGCTTCTCTCAATTACAACCGTTCATTCGGCGACCATTCAGTGGGAGCTCTTGTCCTTTATAATCAGAGCAAGACATACTATTCCGGCAGCTACTCCGATATACCCAGCGGTTATGTCGGTCTCGTCGGGCGTGTCACCTATGACTACAAGAAGCGTTATCTGGCTGAGTTCAACATTGGATACAACGGTTCGGAGAACTTCCACCCCGACCGTCGTTATGGTATCTTCCCGGCAGGTTCACTCGGCTGGGTAGTCAGCGATGAGCCTTTCTTCAAGCCTCTCAAGAGTGTCGTTTCTTTCTTCAAGATTCGTGCTTCCTACGGTATTGTAGGTAATGACAAGATTGGTGGTTCCCGTTTTATGTATCTTTCCGATCCCTATGGTGTCAACAACGGTTATTACGCCACACGTTCCGGAATGGCCTACAATTTCGGTGTCGAAAACTCCACGGCACATATGGGAGCATACGAGAGTTCACGTAACAATCCCAACGTATCTTGGGAGAAGGCATACAAGCAGGATTACGGTGTTGACATCAATTTCCTCAGCAACCGTCTCAACGCTTCCTTCGATTATTATAAAGAGAATCGTAAGGACATTCTCCTTCAGGATATGACAGCTCCCAAGCTCATCGGCTTCACCGTACCCTACGCAAACCTCGGTTCAGTGGAAAGTTGGGGTTGGGAAGTTCAGCTCAAGTGGAATGACCGCATCGGCAGCGACTTCAGGTACAACGTGAACGTGAACCTCTCTCATAACCAGAACAGGATTCTGGAAAAGAAGGAAGCACCCTACACCAATGCCTATCAGTATGAGAAAGGTCACCGTATCGGAGCCCGCTATATGTACAAGTTCTTCGAGTACTATGAGACCGGCAAGACCGAACAGCGCTACAAGGAAGCTTATGGTACAGATTTCCCCCAGCAGCTCGTAACTCTCAAGGACGGTGACTGCGTTTACGTCGACCTTGACAAGAACGGACACATCGATGCAAACGATATGTCCCGCGACTACGGTTTTACTGACGATCCTCAGTATGTACTCGGTGTCAACGCTGGATTCAGCTGGAAGAATTTCGAGTTCAATATGCAGTGGACCGGTGCCGCAGGAGTAACCCGTCTTATCAAGGAGAACTTCCGTATCCCATTCGTTTCAAGAACGGACTATACTACGGGAGGCCTTCTTCAGTACATCGTGGACAATACCTGGGATCCCGCAAATCCTTCACAGGATGCCAAGTACCCTAGAGCTACCTGGACCAACGGTGTCGTAAACAACTATCAGGACAGCGATCTCTGGGAGCAGGATGCAAGTTATATGCGTCTCAAAACTCTTATGATCGGTTACAACTTCAAGTTCCCGTTCTTCAAAACCATAGGACTTGACAGGGCTCAGGTTGCCCTTTCCGGATACAACCTTGTAACCTTCACTCCCTATATTTGGGGTGATCCCGAGTCAAGGGCAACAGAAAGCCCCACTTATCCTCTGACCAGGACTTTCACTCTCAGTCTCAAACTTAATTTCTAGGAATATGAAAAAGTTCACTTATTTCATAGTAAGTTCCATTGCGCTCGTATCTCTTGCATTGGGCATCAATTCCTGCACAGATCCTGTCAAATTCGGAAATGATTTTCTTGAGAAAGCTCCCGGCGGTACCGTCACAGCCGACACTGTATTCACCAGTGCTGAGTACACCGAGCAATTTCTGACTTCCATATATGTCAGACAGTACCACCCGCTTCCTACCAACAGTACGAACAGCGCACCGCAGTGCCTCAACTACTGGAAGGGTATGCCTGATGCTCTCTCCGACTGTATCCAGTTCTTCTTCGCGAACACAATCGTGAACAACAAGTACTATACAGGTGCGATGACTTCATCTTATGACACATACGGCAACGGTTCCATCTACCCTTACACCAATGAGTATGTTTGGGAGAATGTGCGCAACTGCTACATCCTTCTTGAGAAGCTGGACGGTGTTCCCGGTATTACCGATGAAAGAAAGGCACAGATGAAAGACGAGGCCAAGTGCCTTCTTGCTTTCACCTATTTCATACCTTTCCGCTTTTACGGTGGTCTCCCCATCATAAAGGGCTCTTTCACCGGAAGCGAGTCGTCTTATGAACTTCCTCGTGCAAGCGTGAAGGAAACTGTGAACTTTATGGTCGGTCTTCTCGATGAAGTAATCAAAGGTAACCATTTGGTATTCAGTTACGCCGGCAAGGCTGACCAATCAACTGAGACCGGCCGCTGGACCATAGGTGCAGCTATGGCACTCAAGATTCAGATTCTTCAGTTCGCCGCATCACCTCTCTTCAATGACACCACACCATACTGGGGAACAAAGTACAAGATGGAGAAGGAGGATGTTGTCTGGTACGGAAATTACGATGTTGCTCGCTGGACAGCCGTCAAGACTGCCTGTGAGGACTTCCTTTCAAGGAACAAGCAGGAGGGTGAACCCTACCATATGGTAGTGCCTTCAGCTCAGACACAGGAGGCTTACGCTTATGCTTTCCGTTCGGCTTACATCATGCAGGACAGCCCCGAAGTCATTCATTCCGTTCGAGTTGCCAAAACTGCTTCAGGCAATGACTACGGTTGGGTAAACCTCGGAGGAGGTAATGGTACTTTTTCTAATGCGAATGCGCGTTACAGCTACTGCCCTACTCAGGAGTACGTCGAAATGTTCCCCTGGGCAGACGGCACACCTTTCGATTGGAATGAACTTGCCAATGGTCAGAAGGCAGGGTACACACTTGACAATATGTTCATCAAGGGTACCAAAGTTGCAAACCAGCAGATGCTTCAGAATCGTATCTATACACGTGACCCCCGCCTTTATGAGAATGTTGCTGTAAACGGACAACTCCAGACCATCAACTGGGGTGACGGCAAGAGAAGTGGCCAGAACTGGGAATGCTGGGTCGGTGGCACCGATGCCCTTTCAGAGCCCAAAGTTCAGTCCAATCATTATGCGACAGGTTACCGTTATCTCAAATATTATCCCGGTGCGGCATTCAAGGGCAAGTATCCCCAGTGGGTTCCTCTCTCCTTGAGCGATGTCTATCTTACCTATGCTGAGGCTATTGTTCAGAGCGGAGGCGACTACAAGGATGCTGTCAAGGAAGTGGATATCGTCCGCGCCCGTACAGGACTCGGAGGACTCGAGGCCTGCAATCCTAAACTCGACCTTTCGAAAAAGGATGTCCTCATCAATGAGATTCTCCGTGAGAGGGCTTGTGAATTTTTGTTCAACGACACCCGTTATCACGACCTTATCCGTTACAAGAGAAGCGCAGATTTTGAGAAGACCCTTCACAGACTTCTCATCTACAGAATTGACGAAAACGGCAAACGTGTCGAGACACAGTGGTACAACGGTGACAGGAAAAGTGCTGCAGAGCAGACATTCAACTGGTATGAACCTTCACACTTCGAATATGAGAAGCAGCCCGTCACCAACCTTCCACGAGTATGGTGGACCCAGGGCTTTGACCCCAAGTGGTATCTCGCTCCGATTCCCATCTCTGAAATCAACAAGGGCTACGGTCTTGTACAGAACCCCGGTTGGTAGTCTCCTCTTAATTCTAACAATCTGAAAATATGAAAATGAAATATTTATTTGTGCTTGCGCTTTCCGTTGCCTTCAGCGTGAATGCCGCTGCGCAGGACGATAAGTTCGAGAAGCAGACTGTCTTGACGGACATCACCACCGGCGACCTCACTCTTGAGGAATCGACAGCTGCCATCTCGGTCATCACTGCCGCTGACATTGAGCACCGCACCTCCAAGAATATCGGAAACAGCATTCTTGGACAGGGACTAGGTCTCATTTCACTGCAGGGTGCCGGTAACTTTGCAGACCAGAATCCCACTTTCTTCGTTCGTGGACTGCAGACTCTCAACAGCAACAACAGTCCTTTGATTCTTGTCGATGGTATCGAGCGCGAGATTACCAGCATTTCCGCTGAGGAAGTCGAGAGGGTATCCATACTCAAGGATGCTGCTGCGACTGCTCTCTATGGCTATAAAGGAATCAACGGTGCTATCCTCCTCACCACCAAGCGCGGCGAGTATGATACCCAGAAAGTCAAGTTCAGTTATGACCATCAGTTCAATTCGTTGATTAACAAGCCTCAGTTTGTTGATGCTTACACTTATGGCCTTGCCATCAATGAAGCACGTGCAAATGACGGGCTCGCTCCCCGTTACTCAAGCGATGAGCTCGGTGCATTCAAGTCCGGGCAGTATCCTACTCTTTACCCCAACGTTAACTGGGTGGAGGAGACATTCAAGAACACTGCTTCAACCAACAATTTCAATCTTGAGTTCTCCGGTGGACAGGGAAGATTCCGCTATTTCGCAATGCTTAACCTCATTTCCGACAAGGGATTCATCAACGGCTCCGAAACCAATGACGGTTACAGCACTCAGGACAAGTATGTCCGTGGAAATATGCGAATGAATATGGACATTGACCTTACCAAGACTACCGATCTCATCATCAATGTCTTTGGTATGCTGTCCGAAGACAACAGGCCCGGTTCAAACATCAATGCTTGGGATCTTGTCTATACAGTTCCTTCAGCTGCATTCCCCATCAAGGACAATCTTAACAAATGGGGTGGAAGTGATGTTTGGGCAGGCACCAAGAACCCTGTTGGACAAACCCGTGGCGCTGCTTACTACAAAAACCACGACAGGCTCATTTTCACCGATGTCACCATCAAACAGGATCTTTCCTCCTGGACAAAGGGACTTTCCGCATTTGCGAGAGTTTCTTATGACCTCGTATCAAAGATTTATGAAAACCACAGCAAGACGTATGTATATAATGTACATACACCAAGCTGGCCTGCTCAGGCTTCTGCTCCTACAGAGACAGTCAAGACCTATGGTACTGATTCTCAGATGGGTTCCGGTTCAGGCGTGACTTCATATAACAGGAGGACACATTTTGATTTCGGTGTCAAATATGATTTCGCGACCGGAAAGAGCAAGTTTAACACCCAGTTCAAGTATGACTATGATTATGAGGATGTCAATGGAGCAAACCACACCGTTTACCGTCACAACCTCAGCCTCTGGGGACACTACTCTTTCGCCGACAAACTCCTTGCAGACGTTACTCTTATGGAGAGCGGTACCAGCCGTCTGGCTCCCGGAACCAAGTGGAATTTCTCGCCTACAGTATCTCTGGGTTGGCTTGCGATAAATGGTAATGACGGTTTCGTAAACTTCCTTAAACTCAGGGCATCCGCCGGTATCCTTAATGCCGACTATGTGCCCGGAAGCAATGTTTGGTCTTACTATTCTGACCAGTATTCCACAGGCGGAAGCAAGTATCCTTTCTCCAGCAGTTACGACTCCGATATAAGCGGAACAAAACTCGGCAGACTTGCAACGACTAACCCTTATCACGAAACGGCTCTCAAGACCAACTTCGGAGTGGATGCACGTTTCGGAGGACTGACCCTTACTGCTGACGGTTACTACCAGCGCAGAAGTAATATATGGGTAAGTTCTGAAGGTAAGTACTCGACCGTAGTCGGACGCGATACGCCTTATGAGAACGGAGGAATCGTCGATAGCTACGGTGCTGAAATTGGTCTCAATTACAACAAAACCTGGGGAGATTTCACACTTGATCTCGGAGGTAACTTCAACCTCAACAAGAACAAGATTGTCGAAATGTTTGAACAGCCGCGTCCCTCTGACAACCTCATAGAGACAGGCAAGAGCGTAGATCAGATTTTCGGTCTCAAGGCTATAGGCTTCTTCAAGGATCAGGCCGACATCGACAACAGCCCTACCCAGACCTTCTGTCAGGTAGTCCCCGGTGACATAAAGTACGAGGATGTGAACAAGGATGGAAAGATTGACGAAAACGATAAAATCGCCATCGGCTACAACACTACCTGTCCTGAAATCTTCTACAATTTCCACCTCGGTGCAGAATGGAAAGGACTTGGATTCTATGCCCTCTTCCAGGGAGCTACGAACTACAGCGCCATCCTCAATACAAAGAGTATGTACTGGCCTCTTATCGACAATACAAACATCTCTCAGTATTGCTATGACAACCGCTGGACTCCAAGCAACCAGAATGCTCTCTTCCCCAGACTCAGCAGCCAGAGCAACGAAAACAACTACCAGACGAATACACTCTACCTTACAGACCGTTCCTTCTTGAAGTTGCGTAACGTTGAACTCTATTACCGTCTCCCGGACAAGCTTATGGAAAAGACCAAGTTCATCAAGGGCTCCAAGCTTTATGTTCGTGGAAACGATCTCTTTGCCATCGACAAGCTTGCAGTCAGCGATGCTGAGGCTTATGGTACAAGCCAGCTCTTCCGCAGCGTGATTGTAGGTCTTTCTCTCACCTTCTAATCTTTAAAACGAATAGGTTATGAAAAATAAAATATTCTTTGTCGCTCTGTCAGTACTTCTTCTTGCTTCTTGCAGCAAGCAGATGAACTATAAAGAGTACAATATCTACGATAAAGACTATATCGTACAGACCTTTGAGAATGTCGGCGGATTCATCTCCACAATCTATTCTACGATGGAGTATGACTTCGGCAACTACAGCAGCGGTGCTATGCTCGCCTCTGCATCTGACGAGAGTGTCTACAGCATTCAGGGAAATGCCATCGAAGATTTCTACAACGGTGGCTGGAGCCCTGTAAACGCAAAGTCATCCACCTGGGAGGCTATGTATAAGGGTATTGCGAACTGCAATCACTTTCTTGTTGAAATGCAGGGCCTCAAGTTCGAGGATTTGAAACTCAACAAGGACTATCAGCAGCAGATGTACCGTTATGAGCATTATCCCTATGAGGTGAGGTTTATGCGTGCATATTTCTACTTCTGCCTTGTAAGACAATATGGTGGCGTGCCTATTGTCAAGGAAAGTACAAGCGCTGCTGAAATCAATTCTCTCAAGCGTTCTACTGCTGATGAAGTATTCAATTACATTATCAACGAGTGCAACGCAATTCAGGACAAGATAATAGCAGACTATTCCAATCTGGGCGAGTATGCGCTTCCTACCGCTGAGACAGGACGTGCTGACAAACTTGCTGTTCTCGCGCTCAAGGCTCAGGCAGCTCTTTATTGGGCAAGCCCTCTTTTCAATGCCTCTAAAGATAAGAATCGTTGGCACACAGCAGCCACTTATTATAAGGAGCTGGTAGCAGCTTGTTCTGCCCGTGGCAAGGATTTGACAACAAATTATAAGGATACCTGGGATACCAAGAGCTACACTACAGCCAGCATATCCAAGGAGATAATCTTCGAGCGTCGTACTTCTGCAAACAGTACTGCTGAGACCAATAACTATCCAGTCGGCATCGAAGGAGGAAAAGGAGGCAACTGTCCCACTCAGAATCTTGTTGACGCTTACTGTATGTTGAACGGCAAGGCCATTGATGAGGCCGGAAGCGGATATGACCCCAACAATCCCTATGCTAACCGTGACCCTCGCCTGAATCTTACAGTAGCTGTCAATGGATCAGTATGGCCTTCATATTCGGGTGCTGCCGCTCTCCAGACTTACGTCGGAGGTGCCAACGGACAACCTAATGCAGGTGCTACCACTACAGGCTATTACCTCAAGAAATTGCTTCACGGAGAGATTAATCTTGCTTCGAACAGCAAGTACAAGACAGATATCCATACCTACAATTTATATAGGATGGGTGCCATATATCTTGACTATGCTGAAGCCGTTTTCAATTATCTTGGCGGAGCTGATGCAACCGACAGTGAATTCACCGTTTCAGCCTGCGATCTTGCCAGCAAGACACGTGTACGCGCAGGTCTTCCTGCTTTTGAAACAGGACTTTCCCCCGCACAATTCTGGGAGAAGTACAAGGCTGAGCGTATGGTCGAACTTGCTTTCGAGAACCATCGTTTCTATGATGTACGCCGCTGGAAGGAGGCTGACAAGTACTTGAAGTCCATTGTCAGTATGAAGATTGAAAAAGAGGGCAATGTGCTCACTTACACTCGTGAAACATCTTCAAGGCAGTGGGATGACAAGATGTATCTTTTCCCTATTCCTCAGTCTGAGAGGCTCAAGAACTCCAATCTCGAGCAGAATCCCGGCTGGTAGTCTTCGCAAGACTATTTAAGAATAATAACTGAATCAATGGGTGGCTGAAAAATTGAAAGATTTTTCAGCCACCCTCTTCATAATCATAGGCATTAGCCTGTCCCAGTTGTGTGTGCGATAATGCTATATATCCACAAATCGCGCCTGCATCGTCCTCACGGCAATCGGTGTGCTGGTCGCAGGTTGTAAATCCGTTGTTTTTGGTTATTTGTTGGTTGTGGTTTATCATCGAGAAGTGGGATGCCGGGTATTTGCTTCCCTTCTTGTTATGTACAAATTATTAACCTCTTAAATATTTGAAGATAAAATAAATATAAAAATGTTTGACGTTTAATTTAGTAAAGAGAAAAAATAAGTTGGTAAAGATTGACGAGTATTACTGATCTGAGTTTTTCAACCTTTTGTACTAAAAAGT
>DCIN01000082.1 GCA_002315815.1 Bacteroidales bacterium UBA1725
GATGTCAAGAATGATATAAAGAAGGCGAGAAACGATTTGAAAAGTGTGAAGGAGTATGAACCCATACTTCTGCCTTTGCTTGATAATAGACCGTTATATGTGAGGCAGATCGATTACGAGCTTGGGACGCAGTGCGCACTGGTGACGTATCGCTTCAAGGATAACGATGTCAAATGGAAAGCCTTCTTCCTGGAAGATGGTAGCATCAAGGTTACCGATTCCGACCTGGTGAAAAAGCCTTATGATGCAAGGAAGATGCTGACTTCGAGGAAGGTGAAGTGGGAGAAGATAAAACAGAAAAAGTGATATTGAAGTCACAACGCTATTATCCGTGGCCAAATCATAAACATCACAAATAATTCTGTATATTTGCTTTAGTAAGTAATAGCAAGAATATTCTTCTTAATGGCAAGGGTTGCGTATTATGCGACTAAGGATGTCTTTGTGAATGACGTCGTGTTCAATCGTTTCATCCCCAAAATGAAACAAGGCGCTTTGTTGAACCATATTGGTGCTGGCAGCAGTGAACTGCTTTCATGGCAGAACAATGCTCCCAAAATTAGGGATTTGTTAGACGTTTCTCGTGTGCCCGACAACGTAATAGTCTCTTTTGAATACAAGGTGCCCAACGGTGGTCGTATCGATTGCATGCTATATGGAATAGGCGCAGATGATAAACAGAATGTTGTTCATATTGAACTGAAGCAATGGAGCAATTCGACTGTAAGGGAGTTGTATGATAATGGCGTATTCCGTGTTGATGCGCTGACGGGAGGAGCATTCCGTCCAGTATGCCACCCATCTCAACAAGTGGCAAATTATCAGACTCATCTGCTAAATTTCGTTGAAGAGTTGAACAGGCAGGATACCGAACTGTCCGGTCTTGCTTATTGTTATAATTACGACAGTAACGCAGATCCACATGCGCTGTATGCTGATCATTACAAGGCTATCATTAATGGGAACCAGTTATATTCCGGGAACGAACTTGAGGCACTGGCTCATAAATTGAATTTATTGCTCTCCAGGGGATGTGGCCTTGAAATTTTCAATAGAGTTTCAAAAAGTAGAATACGTCAATCGGAGAAACTATTGGATGCCGCTGCCGGAATGTTTGAAGGTGTTTCTGCATTCTCATTGCTCGATGATCAGATTACAGCCAGCAAAGCAATCTTTGCTGAAGTCAAGAAAGCGAAACAGCGTGGAGGGAAAACGGTAATCGTTGTTAAAGGTGGTCCTGGCACGGGCAAAACTGTCATCGCTCTTGATGTACTGGCCAATGTGGCAAAAGAAAGACTGTCTGACAATATGTATTTCACCACGAGGTCCAAGGCCCTCAGGGAATCTTTGAAAGAACGGCTCAGAGAAGTCAAAGTAGGTAATGGCAAGGTCGTGAATGCCTCTGATATGATTGCAAACATATATAGTTTTAAACCATATCATTTCAAAGAGGGTGAAATCGATCTCCTCCTTGTGGATGAGGCTCATCGTGTGGAGAAGTCTGCAAATTACATGGGGGATAGCTTTGAAGAACAGACATACCTTTCAATGACGCATTCATTAATGTATTGTTCCAAAGTATGTGTCTTTTTCATAGATGACAAGCAGGCAGTAAAACCTACTGAGATCGGCAATTCTGATGACATTTTTTCCGCAGCCGAATCATACTCTGCATCTATTCTCGATTACGAGAATTCCGACTTCTACAAGGACCTCCAGAAAACATCCGAGTCCTTATCCAGAAATCGAATTAAAAGAGATAAACTATGTCAAGCGGGAGATTCGTCAAATCATGATGCCATAGCAAAATTGGATGAAAAGGTTCATGAACAGGAACGAATACTGACAAAGATTAATAACATAAAGGATGTCCAGAGCACACTATGTTCACCGATACAGACAGTTGAGATTGAACTGAAATCACAATTCAGATGCAACGGTTCAGATAATTTCCTCGATTGGCTTGACGAGGCATTATATCAGTCCGGTGATAACGTGGAGACCAGATTTGATGATAGTGAATATCACTTCAATGTCTGCTCTTCACCTCAGGAATTGCTTGATACGATTAGATCCCTCAATGCTCCCGTGGATAATCCAAGACAAATAGCACGTGCTGTCGCTGGATATTGCTGGAAATGGTCAGATGATCTTCTTTCAGACGGAGATTTAAAGAAAGATGTAAAAATAGGCCAATGGGAAATGCCTTGGGAAACAAAGTCGGTCAGGCCAAGAGGCGCATTCCGTGATATGTACGCTTCTTCTTCAGATACATGGGCCATAGAGCCCCAAGGTATTAATCAACTCGGATGCATCTTCTCAGTTCAAGGGTTTGAACTTGACTATGTAGGAGTAATTCTGGGGCCAGACATTGATTATGATGAGCAAAACGACCGTCTTACGGGAGTTTTAGGAAATAATTGTGCAATAGTATCTTCTAACCAACAAACATATACCCGACATGTCTTGAATGCCTATAGGGTTCTAATGTCCAGAGGACGTTTAGGGTGTTACATATACAGTGTTAATCCTAAAGTATCTGAATATCTACTCAAGACGTTAGGTAAGTAATAATTGCTCGGCTATGTTTATCTTTCAGAAAGCTATAGACAGATCGTCTTTGAGGCAAGGTTTTCAGATACCTGTTGAATATCATCATCTTCTGAAAGCCATACCTGGCGGATGCCCTATTCATGGAGAAACCAGAAACATTACAATAATAATAGATGGCCAGTCTTTCAATGCTCAATTAAAAAACCAGGGATTTGATCAAGAAAAATACGAAGGCCATGCAGATGTCATTCAAATCAGATATGGTGAAAGTTCTCCGTTAGCTAGGCATTTACGTATGGTTTTCAATTCCTCATGGGATTATTATGAAATGATTAAGGCCCTACCGGAGAATATCAATAGAAAAGTCACGGTACGTATTCCTAATGAACAACAGGAGTACATAGCGCTGGTTGCTACCAAGACGCAAAATGTTTTTATTGCTGAATGCATTACCTGCCAACAAAGGGCATTGATCAGGGATGATATCAAGGTTATGGATGAACTTGATTTCGAGACTTTTATGCCGAAGCAAGACTCTACTGCGACCATAAAGGAACTGAGTCGTATTCAACGTGTCAGATATCTTGACCGCTCAATAGGGGACTCATTAAAGCAGATTTATGATTATAGATGTCAGATGACGGGCGAACGAATAGGAGATTATTATGGTGCGTTAGTCGTGGAAGCACATCATATTATTCCTTTCACACAATCGATGAATAATGATTCATCCAATATTATCATTGTATCCCCATCCTATCATCGAATCATTCATTCTGCGAAACCGGAATGGTTACCTGATTCTTTGTCTTTCAAATTCCCTAATGGTGTCATTGATAAAGTTAGGATTAATAAGCATTTAGGTGCTGTAACAAGTAATGACTATTAATATGGCAAGTGACATCGAACAATTAATTAAGGAGATTGAGATGTTCTCTCAAGAGCGAGATTGGGATCAGTTTCACAACCCAAAAGATATCGCTATCGCTTTGTCAATTGAAGCTTCTGAGCTCCTGGAGGTGTTTCTATGGAAGAACCCTGAAGATGCAAAGATTGAAAAGGTCAAGGAAGAACTGGCCGATGTCTTGAATTATGCGTTGATGATGGCAGGGAAATACAATCTGGATGTTTCCCAGATTATTCGTGAAAAGATAGCAAAGAATGCTGAAAAGTATCCTGTAGAGAAGGCGAAAGGTGTTGCAACAAAGTACAATGAGTTATAGCACTTAGACTTAATTGACTATGATAATATATCGCAATACTAAAGGCGGATTCATCGCTGATGTGAGATCAAATATGATTTCCCAAAAGATTGAAGATGCATTCTACCAACATAATCTGAATCATAACAATGATGCAGAATACAATAGCTGGACGAATTCACTCCAGTTTATGCGTAATGTGATTGATGATCCGGAGATTTCTAACGAATGCTCAATCGCCATTGAGTATCAGATTCCTCTAACCTCGAAAAGAGTTGATTTCTTGATTTCTGGTGAAGATGAAAGCAATAATAGGAATATTATTGTCATTGAGCTGAAACAGTGGGAAAACAGCGGACGTACATCTCGTCCGGATGTGGTCACAGCATTTACCGGAGGATGCGAACGTGCCGTCACGCATCCATCTTATCAAGCGTACTCCTATGCAAAGACTATTGAGAATTTCAATGAGAATGTGTCTGCATACAATATCTCCCTGATTCCTTGCGCATATCTTCACAATTATCGCGAGCAGAACCGTTCGAATATTGATTGCCCATTATATTCTGAGGCAATTGCTCTTGCCCCTGTATTTCTTCAGTGTGATTCGGAAAAACTCACTCGTTTTATCAAGACATACATTAAAAAGAAGAACGATGAAGATATTCTGATGAAGATTGAAGATGGAAGGTTAAGGCCTGCAAAAGCTCTCCAAGATGCCGTGGGATCCATGCTTGCAGGAAACAAAGAATTCCATTTGATTGACGAACAGAAGGTCGCGTATGAAACAATCAAAAAATTGGTTGAGAATGCCCTGCGGGAATCCTCCAAAACCGCCGGCAAGTGCAGCAAGTATACGGTAATCGTAGAAGGAGGGCCGGGAACCGGAAAGAGCGTCGTCGCCGTCCAACTGCTATGTGACCTGATTCGCAAGGGATACTCGGCAAACTACATTACCAAGAATGCTGCTCCCAGGAATGTTTACTTTGAATTACTGAGACAGGATCATTATAGTCTGAACTACGTCAAGTCTTTGTTTAAAGGCTCCGGTTCTTTCATTAATACCCCGTTGAATTTCTTCGATTGTCTCATCGCTGATGAAGCTCATCGTCTCCAAATGAAATCAGGTATGTTTCAGAATTTGGGAGTAGCGCAGATCAAGGAGATTATTCATTCTTCAAAGGTATCAGTTTTCTTTATAGACGAAGATCAGATTGTTACAACATCAGATGCCGGTAGCGTTGAATTGATAAAGCATTACGCTGTTGAAGAAGGTAGTGTGGTTATATGCGGGGATGACATTAATCTTGTCTCCCAATTCCGATGCAATGGCAGTGACGGATATCTGGCATTTCTTAATTACCTGCTTGATATACGTCCATCTGCAAACACAACTTTTGACATTGATTATGACTTAAGAGTATTCGATGACCCCAATTCAATGCGTGAAGCATTACGGGAAAAGAATGCCATAGCCAACAAAGCCAGAATGCTTGCCGGGTATTGTTACAAATGGGAAAGCAAGAATGATAGAGGTGCCATTGATATAAGACTCGAGAATGGGTTTGAAGCTCAGTGGAATTTTAGCAATACCAATGTATGGGCTATTGAGCCGGACTCTTTTGAACAAGTGGGCTGCATTCATACATCCCAAGGGCTTGAATTTGACTATGTCGGTGTTATCATAGGAAAGGACCTTATTTATAGAGACGGAAAAGTCGTGACGGATTATAAAGCACGAGCAAGCACTGATCAGTCATTGAAAGGTATCCGTACGACTCGTAACTACGCATTGGCTGATAAAATCATTCGAAATACATATAAGACTCTTTTGTCCAGAGGGCAAAAGGGATGTTTTTTATACTGCGAGGATCGTTCTCTGTCTGACTATATCAAAGACAGTATTAAGCGTTGATTCGCAATTAATCCTGTCTCATTACGTGAGTTTTTAATACATATGCTATTATGATTGACAAAACCTTCATCAATGAAATATCTGGTCTCAAGGAACTGTTCGCTTTGGTGCCAGAGGACTACTCATTCCACGATGCCGAGCTGGAACGGGCGGAATGGTCGCACGATGATTGTGAACTCATAGTCAGATACTATTGCAGTTATGGCCTGGAAAAACCGATATACGTTTCATTCCACCTCAAACCTGAGATGAATGATTTCGCCCTTGAGTTGTCCCCGCACAACCCATACACCTATGGATTGGAGATCACCCGCAGCGAATCAACACTGTCGAAATATCATTTCATCGCCGATGGCAGCGGGCCTGATGTTAACTGCACTGATATATGGATAGGGGTTGAACAGGAATAAAGAATGAAACAAAACCCCAAGAATTGGGAACAAATTGGGAACAATTAAAATATAAACCCCGCTACAATATACTGTAGCGGGGTTTTCGGTGACTCCTACAGGATTACATCGACAATAGTGTTCACGAGTGAACTGTTGTATGGACGTCTCACTTTGATGTAGTTGCCTGAGAAGCCCTCCATATAACCGGATCGGTTGGCGGATTCGAAAAGCACTTTCTCGTGCACTCCGCGGTTGTTTTCCAAGAATTCGGAGTGCAGTTTGCAGCACAGATTCTCAAGAACGGAAACCCTTTCAGCCTTGGTCTCTTCCGCCACCTGTCCCGGCATATCAGCAGCTGGTGTGCCGGGTCTGCGCGAGTAGGGAAAGACGTGGATGAATGCCGGATTGACAGATTCTATGAAGTCAAGACTTCGGAGGAATTCATCTTCCGTCTCGCCGGGAAGTCCTGCCATCAAATCAATCCCGAAAAAAACCTTCGGCTTGCCGGGGCCTTCGAAAGCATTTCTTGCCATTTCGATTCTGCTTTTGAAGAGCGCCGTGTCATAACGTCTTCCCATAGCTTTCAGCAGATTATCGCTGCCAGTCTGGAGTGGTATGTGAAAATGGGGCTGGAACTTTGTCCCCGATGCTGTCCAGTCAATGATTTCATCGGTGAGCAGATTGGGTTCGATGGAACTGATTCTGTATCTGTCTATGCCTTCCACCTCGTTCAGGGCCTTTATCAGGTCGGCAAACGTCTCTCCGGTACTGCGGCCGAAGTCTCCGGTATTTACGCCGGTCAGCACAATCTCCTTCACTCCGGCGGCAGCTATCTTCCTTGCGTTGGCCACACATTCTTCGATGGAAATGTTGCGGCTTCGGCCTCTGGCAAAGGGAACAGTGCAGTATTTGCAGAAATTGTCGCACCCGTCCTGAACCTTGAGAAAGGATCTGGTGCGTTCCCCCGTACTATAGGCTGCGAATATGGCTGTCTCCGGTCTTTTATTTGCAATCTCCTTTGTTTCAAGCCCTTTTTCGACAAGACTCATTGTCTCGGGGACAACCAAAGATTTTTCGTTGCATCCGAAGACTCGGGCGACCCCCTCCATAGCTTCGATGGTGTCGCGTCTGAGCTGTGCGCTGCATCCTGTAACGATGATGAGGGCGGAGGGGTTCTGCTTGTGCATTTTCCGGATGAGATTGCGTGACTTGGCATCCGCTGTGGCAGTCACGGAGCAGGTGTTTATGACACAGATGTCTGCAGCATCCCTCCAGGGTACGACTTCTGCCCCGGCTTCCCTGAAGCCTCGTTCGTAGGTCGAAGTCTCGGCATAATTGAGTTTGCAGCCGAGAGTGAGGAAGGAAATCTTCATAATCGGCAGCAAAGTTAGGTTTATTTTTTTACTTGTGGCCAGAAGTCATTATCTTTGTTTGATAGAGAATTGTTATGAAAGCGACTGTCGAACTTTCCGGAATGGAATTTCACGCCTTCCACGGCTGCCTGGAGAAGGAAAGGCGGGAAGGCGCGTTGTTCACGGTTGATTTCAGCTGCATTACTGACATATCCCGCGCCGCTGCGAGCGACTGTCTCGAAGATACGGTCGATTATTCTGAAATCTATGACATAGTGGCCTCTCAGATGGTCCAGCCCTCCAATCTTCTTGAAAATGTGGCCTCGCGCATCGTTTCGGCAATAGCGTCGGCACATCCTGAACTGGAGGAATTCAAGATCAAGGTGGTCAAACACAATCCTCCCGTGGCCGGTCCTGCTGCGGAATCATCGGTTACAATCATCCACAAAAAATGACAATCATCAACACTTCTGTCCTGACACTCGTTCTGGCTTTGATACCGGCTTCAGCTGCCGGGCTGTCGCCATCTGTAGTCCTGTCGCCATCGGCAGCTCTGTCGCTATCTGCCCCGGCGCCTTCCTTGTCCGCTTCCGGTCCTGAAAACTTGCCCGGAACTTTCAAGTTCGGCACTTGCGTGAATCCTGCGGGAGAGACTTTCACCGTTGACTCCAAAGGCTTCATAGACAATGGAAAACGTGTGATTCCCGTGATGGGGGAGATTCACTTCAGCCGTGTTCCTGAACAGGACTGGAGACGCGAGATTCTGAAAATGAAGGCCGGAGGTATTGATATCGTGGCCTGCTACGTGTTCTGGACACACCACGAGGACAAGGAGTGCGTATTCGACTGGAGCGGCAACAGGAATCTTCGTAAGTTCTTGGAAATCTGCCGTGATTGTGACCAGAAGGTGGTGCTCAGGGTTGGTCCTTTCTGTCACGGAGAGGTGTATCTTGGCGGCATCCCCGAATGGATGGTGGACAAGTCTGATGCCGACCCCGAGTCTTTCCTTCTTCGTACATCGGCTCCTGGCTTCATAGCCGCTGTCCGCAATCTGTACAATCAGATAGGCAAACAGGCAGAAGGCCTTCTTTTTAAGGATGGTGGCCCTGTCGTAGGCTTGCAGGTAGATAATGAGAGTTCCGGACCCTGGCCCTATCTTGCCGCTCTCAAGCAGGCGGCCATTGACGCAGGTTTCGATCTCCCCTTTTATACCCGTACAGGATGGCCTGCGATGCAGGGTCCGGCTGTATTCGGCGAGATTCTGCCTATGTACGGAGACTATGCCGACGGTTTCTGGGACCGTGAACTGACGGATATGCCCGGTTCCTACCGTTTCGCCTTCCGTTTCAGGGACAGCCGCCTCTCGGCAGTGATAGCAACTGAGGTGTTCGGAACGAATCAGAGTACCGAAATGGACGTAGCGGACCTGTCCTATCCCTACCTGACCTGTGAACTCGGCGGAGGAATGACTCCTTCCTATGCCAGACGTATTCATATCTTCGACAAGGATGCCCTTGCCCTTGCCATCTGCAAGATAGGTTCCGGCAGCAATCTTCCGGGCTATTATATGTATCACGGGGGAACCAACCCCTACTGTGCCGAGCATCCTATGTCAGAACTCCAGAACTCGAAATACACTTTCTGGAACGATCTTCCTCATTTCTGCTATGATTTTCAGGCTCCTTTGGGCGAGATGGGACAACCCAACGCTTCCTACCACAACCTCCGTCTGCTGCATCAGATGTTGCGCGATTGGGGCGACGAACTGTCGCTGATGGATCCTGAATTTTTTCGCGGCCCCGGTTTGCGCCGTGCGGTCCGCAGCAGAGACGGAAAAGGTTTCGTATTTGTCAACAACTACGAGAGAATGGCCGAATTGCCCTCCGATACCCTTGATTTCTGCGGCAGACGGGTGTTCGTCCCTTCCGGAGCGAGTTTCTGTTTCCCGTTCGGAATGAATTTCAGACGGCATACCATTGACTGGGCTACGGCCCAGCCTTTCTGCAAGGCGGGTCGCACGATTTATTTCACAGCAATCGAAGGTATTAAGCCTGAAATCTCTGTCGATGGGAAAGTGTATTCACCAAAGATTGACAGACCCTGCCGTGCCGGAGGATTACGCATCTATGTGATGAGTCCGGAAAAGTCACTCCAAGCTTACAAGGTTTCCTCCCGAAGGGTCAAGTTCTACGACGGTCTCCTGTACCGGGACGGCCGCCGACTTGTGAGGGAGAACTGGGTGGAGGAGGACGTGAACGTCACTGTGCTTCATCTCTGTGATGCCGGACCTGCCCGCGAAGTCCTTTTTGGTAAGGCCGGAACTCCTGAGCAGCCATCTGAGGAGCAGTATTCTGCGGCGGCCCGATGGTCCGTGAGCATCCCTGAAGTGAAGAATCCAGAGGATTGGTTCCTTAAGGTCGACTTCAAAGGGGACGTTGCCAGAATGACGGCTGACGGACGTACTGTTGAGGACAGTTTCTGGAATGGAAGACCTATGCTTGTGAGAGTTGCAGACCTTGTCGGCAAGCAGGTCGAGCTGTCTGTTCTCCCACTCCGGAAGGACTCACCAATATATCTTCAGAAAGAAGAGAGGGAGACACTTGCCTCCGCTTCCGGAAACACTCTGCTCGAACTTGACGGAATCACTCTCATTCACCGAATCACCCGATAGCGCGACGAATAAAAGTGACGAATAAAAGCGACGAATAAAAGTGACAAAAACTGACGACAAAAACTGAAACAACTCATATTCTATTTTTTTGAGATTAACATACTGCACGAATACTATCAATAATACAATACTTCTTATGAAACACAGATTGCCCGGGGCAAAGTTGTCGCCCCTGTTCCTGTCCCTGCTCCTGCTCATTGCGTCCTCACCGTCCTATGGCGCAGAGTCAGTGAAATCCTATGTCATTGACCTCTCCGGTACTTGGAAAGTCAGTCTCGACAGTCTTGCCACTTTCAGTGACATCACACTTCCGGGAACTCTCGACGATGCCGGGTTGGGAGAAGCCGACACACTTGAGCCGGCTCTGAAACTACCTCAGCTTCAGAGTCTCAGGAGAAAAGTGTCCTTCATTGGAGAGGCTTTCTATACAAGAGAGTTCAATGTTCCCGCTTCTCTGGCCGGGAAGCCCCTCGAACTTACCCTGGAACGTGTGCTCTGGCAGAGTTCCGTGTGGGTGGACGGCGAGAAACTGGAAGGGGAGGAGGAAAGTCTGACCACCCCTCATCATTACACCATACCCGGCGGATTGTCAAAAGGTACTCACAGCATTATGCTGCGCATCGACAACCGTAAACGTTACGACATTTCCCGCAGGGAACTGGCACACGCATACACCAATGACACCCAGATCAAATGGAACGGTGTACTCGGCACACTGGCATTAAAGGCACTCTCGCCCGTCGAATTGGCCGGACTGGACATCATCGCCCATTCCGACAGGTCTTCAATCGTAAGAGTGAAACTTCTGCGTACCGGATCATCAGCTTCTTCCGCCACTGTCACCATCAAATCCGATTGTGGGGAGAAGCTGGTACGCAAGGTGGTTCTCACCGGAGACGAGACGGTTGCTGAGTTTCCTTACACTCTTGATCCGGATGCCGCACTCTGGGATGAATTCAGCCCCGTCCTTCATACTTTGACTGCCACCTGTGGAAAAACGACAAAGCAGCTGAGCTTCGGAATCAGGGACATAACTACTTCCGGCCGTTCGATTCTGGTGAACGGACGCAAGATCTTTCTGCGCGGTACACTTGACTGCTGCATTTTCCCTCTTACCGGCACTCCTCCTACCGACGAGGCAGGATGGGAGAAAGTGATTGGCACTTGCAAAGCCTGGGGACTCAACCATATACGCTTCCATTCGTACTGTCCGCCCGATGCCGCTTTCCGTGTTGCAGACAGAATGGGCTTCTATCTTCAGCCCGAACTGCCCATCTGGTCGAGTGCCACAGTATATGAGAACGTACAGAAGTTCCTGATGTCGGAGACAGACCGCATTCTTGAAAATTACGGTCATCATCCTTCCTTCTGTATGTTCAGCGGAGGCAACGAACTTGACCAGGGCTACGATTATCTCAATTCCTGGCTCAGATATGTCAAGGCAAAGGATGACAGACACATATACACAAATGCTACATACTCGATGGGCAACGGGCACAAGGGCCATCCCGAACCGGAGGACCAGTATATGATTGCTTCCCGTTCATATCTTGGACAAATAAGAGGGCAGGATTACATCAATAAGAATGTGCCCGATTTCAGCAGCGATTATTCAGCAACTGCCATAGACCTCGGATTGCCGCTGGTATCCCACGAGGTGGGGCAGTATTCTGTCTTCCCCTCTATGAAGGAGATAGACAAATATACCGGAGTTCTCAGCCCGCTCAACTTCATTTCCGTGAGGGAGGACCTTAGGGCCAAAGGACTTCTTGACAAGGCTGAGGACTTCACTATGGCATCCGGACGGCTCAGTGCCATCCTTTATAAGGAAGAGGTCGAGAGAGCGCTCAGGACTTCCGGACTCTGCGGTTTCCAGCTTCTCGGCCTGCAGGATTTCCCCGGACAGTGTACGGCACTTGTCGGCCTTTTGGATTCTTTCTGGGACAATAAGGGTCTTGTGAGCGAGGAATGGTTCCGTCAGGCTTGCTCTCCCGTCACTCCGCTTGCTCTCATACCCAAGGCTGTCTGGACCAATGAGGAGACATTCTCCACCAAACTGAAAGTTGCCAATTACTGGAAGGAAGACCTCACTGGAGACCTTGTATGGACTCTGAGCGGTCCCGACGGCACATTGGCAAGTGGAAGTCTTCCCGTTGTTTTGCCGACCGGATGCACAAGTTCTGTAGATGGATCCATATCCGCTTCTCTGGCTTCCCTGAAGAATGCAGCAGAACTTGAACTGAAAGTGTCTCTCAAGGGTACTGAGTGGAGCAATTCCTGGAATGTTTGGGTTTATCCCGCTTCTTCGGAAATCGATGCCGGAGACGTTGTTCTCGCGCGCACTCCAGAAGAGGCTGAGGCGGCTCTTGCCGAAGGCCGCAAGGTTCTCCTGAGTCAGGATCCCAGAACTGTCCGTGGCGGAGTTGCCGGCGCATTCGTGCCAGTGTTCTGGAGTCCGGTATTCTTCCCCCGCGAGGCAGGTACTATGGGCTTGCTCTGTGACCCCTCACATCCCGCACTCAAACTCTTCCCCACTGATTCGCACAGCAACTGGCAGTGGTGGAGCCTGACAAAAAACTCACGGGCAGCCGATCTGGACGAGATTCCAGGGGCTGTATCTATAATCGATGCAATTGACAACTTCGCGTCAAATCGCAGATTGTCATACATATACAGTAAGCCTACAGACAAGGGTGTGCTTGTAGTAAGCACTATGGACTTGCTGAGCGAAAGAGCCCAGGCCAGTCCGGAGAGCCGCCAGCTTCTCCGTAGTCTGGTCAGCTACATTCAGTCATTATAGAAATATTCATCAGAATCATTATTTATAGCAATATTGCGACGCAATGACTGAACTGCTTGTATTTCTTCTGGCTGCAATGGCCGTATCATTCTTCTGCTCGGTGCTGGAGTCTGTCCTTATGAGTACTCCTCTGTCATATATCACTATGCGACAGGAGGATGGCTATAGACCTGCGACCAGAATGATGGATTATAAGCAGAATTCCTCCAGGCCGATAGCTGCAATACTGATTCTCAATACAATAGCCAATACCATAGGAGCCGCCGGAGTGGGCCGTCAGGCGACAGTCCTCTTCGGCTCCGAGTGGTTCGGTCTGGTCAGTGCAATAACCACCGTGCTCATTCTGGTGTTCTCCGAAATCATCCCCAAGACCATAGGCACAAACTGCTGGAAATCCCTTATGGGCTTTACAGTACGCTCAATAAGTATTTTGATAGTTTGTATGTATCCTCTGGTGGTGTGTGTGGAATGTCTCCAAAAACTCATATCGCCCAAGGACTCCGATACTGCCGTCTCACGCGAGGAAGTGGGGGCGATGGCCGATGTTGCGGAGGAATCGGGAGAATTGGATGAAGACGAGAACGAGATAATCCAGAATCTGATTAATATTGACGAACTTACCGTAGGACAGGCTATGACGCCCAGAGTTGTGTCCGCCGTGGCACCTGAGTCGATGAAAATCAAGTTCTTCTACAAGGACAAACGTTACCTGCACCATAGCCGCATTCCCGTGTACAGCGACAATGACGAGTATATCAGCGGGTATATCCTCAGGATGGATGCATTGCAGATGATGGCCGAAGACAAGTACGATGCTACGCTCTCGCAGATACGTCGGGATATAATGTCCTTTTCCGAGGACACTCCTATGGAAAAAGTCTGGGACTCAATGCTGGAGCGCAAAGAGCAGATTGCCGCAGTCATAAATGAATACGGAGCCTTCGAGGGAATCATCACGATGGAGGACATCATAGAGACGGTCCTTGGCGACGAGATTGTGGATGAAAGGGATGAAGTCGTGGATATGCAGCAGTTTGCAAGAGACAAGTGGAAGAAACGGGGTTGATGGTAATAATCAGACAATCTCCCTGACAATCAGGCGCTTATAACTCCGCTCCCGGTCATTTCTCCGTCGGACTCGTACCAGACGGCGAACTGTCCGGGAGTGATTGCTCTCTGGGGCTTGTCGAAGACAATGTACAAGCCTTCTTCCAACATTCTGAGTTCAGCATCCTGAAGAGCCTGCCTGTAGCGTATGCGAACTCTGCAACGTCTGCACCCTCCGGGTTCCAATGCCAGTTCCGAACGTATCCAGTGTATTTCCGATATGTTTATTTTCAATGCTTTGCGATATAGTCCCGGGTGATTATCACCTTCCCCTACATACACTATGTTGCGTTCTGTATCGGTGGCCAGAACGAAAAGCGGATTCTCGTGACCGCCTATGGCCAGCCCTTTCCTCTGGCCGACGGTATAGAACTGTGCACCTTCGTGCCTTCCTATCACAGCCCCAAAGGGATTTGGCTTCCATCTTGTTTTTTTAACGTGTTTCTTGCCGGATCGATATGTTTCCGTTTCGAACTGGAGGGAACTGTAGTCGTAGGGAAGGGAAAGGTTTTCGACTGCTGTTTCGGAATCAGAGTTAATAATCGTAGCTGTTTCGGAATCAGGGTTGTCCGTTGTCCTGGTTCCGCAATCTGCGGGGCGGTATGGCAGTCCCTCATAGAAAGACCTATATACTTCCACAACATCTCCTTCCTTGGATTTGAGCTTCTGCTGGAGGAAAACCGGTAAATCGACCTTGCCTACAAAGCATATTCCTTGTGAATCCTTCTTGTCGGCAGACGGAAGTCCGGCATCTCTTGCAATACGTCGGACCTCGGGCTTGGTCAGTTCTCCGATTGGAAACATTGCGGCTGCAAGTTGATCCTGGGTGAGCCGGCACAGGAAATAGCTCTGGTCCTTGTTGGAGTCGCATCCCTCCAGAATGCGGCAAGTCCCGTCCTGGAGGACTTCCTTCCGGCAATAGTGTCCGGTAGCCACATAATCAGCCCCCAGATTCACCGCCGCTTTCAGAAAAGCATCGAACTTTATTTCGCTGTTACAAAGCACATCCGGATTTGGAGTGCGTCCGTGGGCATATTCGTCGAACATATAGTCGGCCACCCGTTTCATATACTGGTCACTCAAGTCAATGAAATAGAAGGGGATGCCGATTTTGCGCGCCACCATTTCTGCTACGAATTTCTCCTCCTCCCATTCACAGTCGCCGTGTAAAGTACCCTCAATGTCGTGCCAGTTCTGCATATACATTGCGAACACGTCATAGCCCTGCTGTTTTAGCAGAAGTGCCGCCACGCTGGAGTCTACGCCTCCGGATAGTCCTACACAGATTTTCATTTGACAAGAGTCTGATATGTAGCTGAACGATATAGAACCAACAAATTTACTTGTTATTTTGAATATTTCCGACTATATTTCGTATCAAAATCAATATCCCGCTTTTTTGATGGAAATCAAAGAGATAAAGACGGTTTTCACCGAATATCGGTCTGTGGATGAACTCAATCCTGAAGACCGCGAGCTTGCCTCGTCCGCAATTCACGCAATGGGCAGAGCGTATGCTCCATATTCCCATTTTCACGTTGGTGCTGCTGTTAGAATGTCCAATTCCCAGATTGTCGAGGGTGCGAACCAGGAGAACGCCGCATTCCCTTCAGGTCTGTGTGCAGAGCGTACTGCAATGTTTGCCGCGAGTTCGAGATATCCCGACAAGGACATTGTGTCAATTGCACTTGCAGGAGGAGTTTACGGTCGCATAACAGATATGCCCGCCACTCCCTGCGGAGCTTGCCGTCAGGTTATGGCACAGTATCAGACCAAGTCGGGCAAACCTTTGTCCGTTATTATGATAGGGAAGTCCTGCGTTTGGAAATTCGACAAAGTGGACGATATCCTGCCCCTGATTTTCGACAGCATCTGACCTTCGGCAGCGTCTGGTCTTCGACTCCCCTTGATTCATAATGACTAAAAAAGGTGGCCCTGAATCTTACGACTCTTGGACCACCTCGTTCCTTCTTTTCGAAGTCTATATTTTACATACTCTATTTGCAGTGCATATTCAATATTGCCTCATAGAGTTCCTGCTTGCCTGAGGTCTGCTTGGGCTCTCCGTTCAGTTTTGCGTAACCTACGAGTTCCTCAAGACTCATTCTCCCTTCCTCGAAGCGGCTTCCCTGACCTGAATCGAAGGATGCGTAGCGATTCTTGGCCATTTCAGGAATGGGGGAGTTCTCGACGATGTCGGCTGCGTTCAGGAGTGCGCGGGCCATTGCGTCCATTCCACTGATATGAGCGATGAATATGTCTTCGGGATCGGTGGAGTTGCGGCGGAGCTTGGCGTCGAAGTTGGAACCTCCGTTGCCCAGACCTCCGTTGCGGATGACCTGAAGCATAGCTTGTGTGAGTTCGTAGTTGTCGATGGGGAACTGGTCGGTGTCCCATCCGTTCTGGGCATCACCGCGGTTTGCGTCGATGGATCCGAGCATTCCGGCATCGACAGCGCAGGCAAGCTCATGCTCAAAGGTGTGGCCGGCAAGAGTTGCGTGATTGACCTCGATGTTGACCTTGAAATCCTTGTCGAGTCCGTGTGCCTTGAGGAAGCCGATGACGGTCTCTGTATCAACATCGTACTGATGCTTGGTAGGCTCCATAGGCTTTGGCTCGATAAGGAATGTGCCTTTGAATCCTTTTGCACGGGCATAATCCCTTGCCATTGTGAGCATCGTGGCCAGATGTTGCTTTTCACGCTTCATATCGGTGTTCAGGAGACTCATATAACCTTCTCTTCCGCCCCAGAAAACGTAGTTGGCGCCACCTAGCTTGATTGTTGCGTCGATTGCATTCTTTATCTGCACGGCTGCGCGGGCTACAACGTCGAAATCGGGGTTGGTTGCAGCTCCATTCATATAGCGCTTGTTGCCGAATACGTTTGCCGTGCCCCAGAGAAGCTTGATGTCCGTTCCTTTCATCTTCTCCGCAGCATAATCTGTAATCTCGTTCATACGGTTCTCGTATTCTTCGATGCTGGAACCCTCCTCGACCAGGTCGATATCGTGGAAGCAGAAGAATTTGATTCCGAGTTTCTGCATAATCTCGAAGCCGGCGTCCATCTTGTCCTTGGCTCTTTGGACGGGGTCTGAGGCATTGTCCCAATCGTATGCTCTGGTCTGGCCTCCGAACTGGTCGGAACTTGCCTGCCCGAGGGTATGCCACCAGGCCATAGCGAACCTGAGCCAGTCCTCCATAGTCTTGCCGAGGACAACACGCTTGGGGTCATAATAATGGAAAGCGAGAGGATTCAGACTCTCAGTCCCTTCGAAGGGAATCTTTCCGATTTGAGGAAAATATTCTTTTGCCATTTTGCTGATAATTGGTTTGATTTTGTTTTGTATATGATTTTGCTTTTGTATATGATTTTGCTTTTGAATTACGGATTAGAATTCCGGCTGTTTTTCCAATGCAAATATAGCAATTTCCATATCTTAATCAGGATATTCTTGGAACAATTGGTTTCGAATCTGTAACAATGGCGCAAATACGCTTGACCGCATCATTGTGTGGCCCTTGTTTTTTGCTATATTTGAGCACTTTGACTGTCTTTCTATGTTTAAACGCATTCTGACCATACTGTTCATATTTGTTCCGGTGTTCAGCCTTACCGGGCAGATTCCCCGGCTATATACTTCCGAACAGGGACTTACCACCACCCGTATCAACGATATCTGTCAGGATTCTGCGGGTTTTGTATATATATCCACAGAGAACGGACTCGTCCGTTTTGACGGTATGGATTTCCAGAGCATCAACACGGACTCCCGTCTCAGCGGTTCTCTTACCAGCAGCCTGGTGCTCACTGTCTTCGAGGACAGCAGGAGTGTCTTGTGGACCGGGACCACGAAGGGCTTGCTGACTCTGGACGATAAGGATGGCAAGTTCTCTAAAATCGTTCTTGGCGATTCCGACCTGCCAGATTCCGACCCGCATATATCCGACATCATAGAAGTCCCGCTCAGTGACGGGGCTTCAGAGATTTGGGCGGCTTCTTCCCAATACGGGATATACGTTCTGGACGGAAACACCCGTACTCCGGTTATGTCCAAACGTGAGAAAGTCAATAATTCCTTGGGTAATAAGTTTATTTTCAAGCTATTCGAGGATTCCCGAGGGAAAATATGGGTCGCTTCCGAGACAGGAGGCCTTTGCGTTCTGGACGGGCACAGCGGGGAGAGGATTTTTGATGTCTTCTTCTCTCGCTCTGACTGGAAACTTGCCGATGACGTACTCGTGCGGGACATAAAGGAAGACGAATCCACCTCAGACATTATTCTGGCCACCTCAAATTACGGAATCCTTGTGTATGATGCCGTCACTCACACAATCAACCGTTCATCCTCTCCTGCGGCAAGGTCCTGTGCGGCTATGTCCCTCCTGAGATACAGGAAGTCAGGTGAGGAACAGAAATATTTAGTGGGAACTGAGGATCACGGACTGAAACTCTATGACCTCAGGCACGACACTATGGAGGATTTCCATCCTGAGGGGACAGATGTTGATATATCCGACTGGAAGATTCACAGTCTGATGGAGGACAGACAGGGCAATATCTGGGTAGGAGCATACAGATCAGGAATATTGGTGATACCCAATTCTATGTACGGCTTCCGTCATCTTTCAGTGAACGATTCCGGGAGTGGTCATTCCGGTAGCGTTTCGTCGATACAGCGCGACCTTCGTGACCGTTCGCTCTGGGTGGGAACTGATGGCAGAGGACTTGTCCGCCTGTATGCCGATGGCCGTAAACGTTATTTCAATTCAAGCAATTCCGCATTCACCAACGATGCCGTAATGTCTCTGGCGTTCGACCGCAGATGGACCTTGTGGGCAGCTACCTATCAGGGCGGTCTCTTCAGAGTATCTAATGACACTGTAAGCGAATACGAAGGCAATGCCGATTTGGGGACCAGCAAGATTGTGCACCTGGCCTACGATTTCAGAAAGGACCTGTTGTACGTGGGTACATACGGAGGCGGCTTGTCCATACTTGATGCCGCTACCGGCACTGTTGTGAAAAAACTGACCGATGACCGTCTGATGTGGGTGAGTGCCTTGTATCTTGATGGCGCCGGCACACTGTGGATAGGGTCGTTCAACGGCCCGGCTCGTTACTCTCCCGACAGGGATGAGCTTGTTTTCTGCAATGGTGCGGACGGAGATCTCCGTTCCCGGGTATATTGTTTCTGTGAAGGTGATTCCGCCACAATGTGGATAGGTACGGGTGAGGGCCTTGTCTCCTATGACCAGATAGTGGATGAATACAGTGTCTTCACACAGAAGGACGGACTCACCAGCGAGGTGATATGCGGTCTGCTCAAAAGCGATGACGGGGCTATCTGGGCCTCCACATCGAACGGTCTTTCAAGACTTGATCCTTCGAGCGGAAGAATCAGACGATATTACTCGTTCGACGGCTTGGTCGAGAGCGAGTTCAGCTATCAGGCTACATACAGGGACAATGACGGCCAGCTGTTATTCGGTGGTAATCGGGGAATATGCGCTTTCTATCCTTTCTCTATGGAACACAAGGCTTTTTCCTTGCCCGACATCTTTTTCAGCAGTTTGATAATCGGTGATGAACGGGTGAATCCTGCCTCGGTATCGTCATTGAAGGAGATAAGACTTCCGTCCAACAACCACAGTTTCACCATCGGTTTTTCTGTACCCGATTTTATGAATCCGCAGAAGCTGGTGTATGAATACAGGCTGGACAATTACGACAATTTATGGAGAATTGCCAATTCCTCTGTACGTCAGGCCACATACACCCATCTGCCTTCGGGGAGTTACACATTCACAGTAAGGTCATTCTTCGAAAATGACGAGAGCAACTTCAGGGAGAAGAGCATCACGGTTATCGTACCCAGACCCTGGTATGCTGGGGGATTTGCGTTATTTTTTTATTTGCTGATTCTTGCTGGCCTCATACTGTACACCGTCAAATTCATCCATATTAAAAAAAGGGATGAGGCGAGTCGACGAGATTCGGAAATTAAAAGCTTCAAACTCAAGATGTTTACAGATATCACTCACGAGATACGCACACCTCTTACTCTGGTGATATCTCCGCTGAAGCAGTTGCGCGAGACAGAGGATGACCCCAAAAAGAAAGATACCTACAATCTGATGTATCGCAACTGTCTCAGAACCATCCGTCTGATAAACCAGATGATGGACATCCGCAAGATAGACAACGGGATGCTTGAGCTCAACTTCAGGAAGACTGACATAGTCTATTTCATAAAGGATATTATGAATTCTTTCCGAAGTCTTGCAGAACAGCGGCATATCAATTTCCGTATGCATACCGAAATGGATGCGCTGGAACTCTGGATTGACCAGGGGAACTTTGACAAAGTGATATACAATGTCCTGTCAAATGCCTTCAAGCATACGCCCGATAACGGAGTGGTGGAGCTCTTTATCTCCTCATCCAGGAAAAATGACGGACTTCTGGCCGCGAACATTGCCAACTACATCGTCATCGACATTTTCAACTCCGGAAGTCACATCTCCGAAGAGAATAAGGAGAGAATCTTTGACCGTTTCTATCAGGAAAGTGCGTTGGACGCCGGGACTGGTTCGGGAGTGGGGCTCAATTTGACCAAGATGCTGGTGGAGAAACACTACGGAACCATAAGCGCATTCAATTCCGGGGACGGTATCACTTTCTCGATTTCCATTCCTGAGGGTTGCGCTCATCTTTCCGAGAGGGAACTGCAGGATACCAGCCACCACAAGGACCTATATACCAAGAGCCCTGCGTACAACGACGGTAACGACACACACGAAGACGAGCTGTATGCCGTATCGGAAGGTATTGATGACAAGATTGTGCGATCCAGAAGGACTATAGTGATTGTGGACGATGACAAGGAAATCCGGAGCTACCTTCATATGGAACTCAAAGAAAGCTACAACATCATCACCGCAGACAATGGACGTTCGGCTTGGACATCTATCTCCACCTCATTGCCCGATGCAGTCGTGACTGATTTGGAAATGCCCGGTATGGACGGCCTGGAACTCTGCACCAAGATAAAGCACAATCCCAACACCAACCATATCCCGGTCATCGTTCTTACATCCCACAACGATTTGGCTTCCGCTGAAGAAAGTGCCGGGAGCGGTGCGGATGTTTTTCTAACCAAACCTCTGTCCATCGAACTTCTTTCGGCAAGCATAGCCAATGTGATATCAATCCGTGACACCATCAAGGGAAAGTATGACCACCCCTTGAACTATGACTATGAAGATGTAAAGATGAAGGATAGCGGCAATATCGTAGACAAGGTCATTGCGGTCATTACTGAACATCTCGACGACAGTGAATTCGGTGTCGACCAGCTGGCGATGGAGATAGGAATGAGCCGCGTCCACCTGAACAGGAAGCTCAAGGAAAGTATCAACACATCTCCCAGCATACTCATCAAGTCCGTGCGTCTCAAGCAGGCAGCTTATCTTCTGATCAAGAACAACGTGAACATCTCTGAAGTCGCATACAGGGTCGGATTCTCGAATCCGTCATATTTCTCCAGTTCGTTCCACGATTATTTCGGGATGACTCCGAAAGAATTCGGTCTCGAGTATCAGGGTTGTACCGACGAGGAAAAAATCAAAAATATACTGGGAAAGATTCAATGACGGTTCAGTGTGAATCTTTCCCAGTATTATAGACTATCAGGTTTTCTATTACTTTACTGATTGTCAGCCTCTTTACTGTTGAATGTCGGTGCCCTCGATAGTGATGATGTCTCCGTTTCCGTCGAATTCCAGTTCGCATACCTTCAGACTGCGAAGCCAGGACTTGCCTCCCGACGGAACACTGTCGTGGTGGAAGAGATACCATTTTCCTTCCCATTCGATGATGGAGTGGTGAGTTGTCCATCCCACTACCGGTGTGAGTATGACACCTCTGTATGTGAACGGGCCCAGAGGGTTGTCTCCGGTGGCATAACATAGAAGATGGCTGTCTCCGGTGGAATAAGTGAAGTAATAAACTCCGTTTCTCTTGAAAACCCAACTGGCCTCAAAGAAGCGGTGGGGGTCGTCGGCCCTGAGCTGCTGACCGTCCTTATCGAGAATGAACACCGGTTTTGGATCTTCGGCATACTGAAGCATATCCTCACCCAGCCTGACAACCCTTGCAGGCAGCGAAGGCTCTGAACCTTCGGGGAGATATGGGGTTTCGAGGTGGATGTTGTCCTTGTACCTCTGCAACTGTCCTCCCCAGAGTCCTCCGAAATAGACGTAGTATTCACCGTTTTCATCGTGGCGCACGCACATATCTATGCTGTAGCTGCCTCTGACAGGATCCGGCTGGGGAACGAAAGGTCCCTCCGGGCGGTCGGAAACAGCCACTCCCCAGTGGAACACGTCGTTGCGGTCCTTCATAGGAAAATACATATAGTATTTGCCGTCCTTCTCTGCAACATCGCAGTCCCAGAGCTGTCTGCCGTGCCAGGGGATGTCTTCCTGTCTGAGTACGCATCCGTGGTCCGTAACCTTTCCAGTCATAGGATTCCCGTCAATGGAAAGGACGTGGTAGTCCTTCATCACATACTGGTCTCCGTTGTCATTTTCGACATTGTCGCATTCCCAATCGTGTGAGGGATAGATGAATATCCTGCCGTTGAACACGTGCACTGATGGGTCCGCCATATAATCCTCGGGGAAGAGGTATCTTTTTACTACTTTCTTATTTGCCATATATAATAATTCTTGAAGTCTTGAAGTCTTGAAGTCCTGAAGTCCTGAAGTCCTGAAAGACACCCTTATCCTCTGGCGACTATGGCTTTATTGATTTCTTCCATCTTCTCGTCGCTCAGTTCATATTTGCTGATTATCCACATAGCGAGGAAAAGCAGTGTGGCAGGAATAATGCATACCAGAGAAAGAATACCCTGTTCGGCAAGCGGCGTCTGGACTGTCTTGTCTGCGTCAAAGCCAACCAGAGCGAGGACAAGTCCGGGAACGACTCCACCGAGTGCCATTCCGGCTTTGTAGAATATTCCGGTGAGCGCATTCACAATTCCAGCGATGCGGCGGCCGTTGGTGTATTCTCCATAGGCCACGACCTCAGGTACCAGTGCCCACATATAGCCTGTTGCCACAATGATTCCGGTGCTCTTGACGAACTGAGCTATGCAGAGAAGCCAGAAATGGCATTTCAGCGAGGGAATGGATACGAATATGTACATCATCAGCATACCGAATATGGCCGTGCCGAGGAAAAGATAGAACATTCCTTTCTTACCTATCTTACGTTTGATGGCAGGCACCAGAGGCATAAAAATGAATGCCGGTATCGTTCCAAGCCACATAAACACCGTCATAAGAAGCGGGGTGGCGCCTACGTTGTAGGTCATAAAGTATGAGTCGGCGGCATTGCCTACCGAGTTCATTGCAAACGCGGTGATGAAGAAGAATGCCACAACCCGGAGTGGACGGTTCCTGATGAATTCCATCCAGAGATCGCTGACTTTGACCTTGCTGGCTTCTTCCTTGGACATAACCACCCTTTCCTTGCTCTGACTGAAGCAGAAAAAGAGGAGCAGCAACCCCACGATGCAGAATATGCTCATAGTTATGAACCAGGCAGGAGCTGCTTCAGGAGTGTTGATGACCGCAGTTTCCTTTCCTGTGGCGGGGTCCAAAACCGTCGGGGCGAAAATCGCTATCACAAGTGGGAGTGACTTGACGCAGAGACCTCCCAGATTGGCCATAAACATACGTGTGGAAGTGAGTACGGTGATTTCTTCCGTGTCTCTGGTGAGGCTGGAGTTCAGTGCCCCGTAGGGTACATTAACAAGTGTGTAGCACATCGACATTCCCACATAAGTCACATAGGCGTAGACTAGCGAGCCGCTGAATCCGTCCCAGAAGCACAGTGCGGCAAGACCCACCAGAGGAATGCCGCCGAGAATGAGCCAGGAGCGGTATTTGCCCCATCTTGGATTGCTCTTGTCCACGAAAGTGCCAACGAAAGGATCCCAGAGTACGTCCACCAGACGTACAATAAGGAACATCAGCGCCGCCACTTCGGGCTTGAGTCCGAAAACATTTGTGTAGAAGAACAGAAGCCAGATGCTGATAGTCTGATACACAAGATTCTGGGCCATATCGCCCGAACCGTATCCTATCCTCTGCATCCAATTCAGTCTGCAAAATCCGTTTGCTCTTGTGTTACTCATCGTTGTTATAGTTTATCAATTGTTTCTGCTGTCCATTATCACCTTCGCCGTCCTCTCTCCGAGTGTCTTCTTGTCCTGAGGGTGTATGTCGTTCCATTCTCCCAGGTCAGCATTCTTCACCACATATATTCCGGCCGCATCGTCCGCCAAGGAACGCTGTTCCTTCTGCACACGGTTCCATCCGTAGTCATTGTCGCTGAGTTCCGAGTGCTGGAACGCCGCAAGTTCAATTATGAAGAAGGGGAGTCCTTCTGCTGACAGTTCCTTTCTCCAGTCGGCTATCATCGAGCCGAGAAGAGAACCGTATTCGGCTGCATTGTCGCAATTGCTTTCTCCCTGATACCATATCGCTCCGGCGAAGCGCAGGGAACGCAATGGAGCAATCATCCCGTTGTACAGACCGGTGGCTTCGTACTGGAGGAAAATTTCCTGCTCACGTTCTTCCATTCTGCGGCCGTATCTGTGCTGCCAGCCGTCGAGAAGGGAAATGTCCGCTCCGGATGTCTCCAGCGAATAACGTTTGTCCTTGACGAAGGATGCAGCATTGTTGCAGGAATACAGATGCACTTCTATGATGTTTTCTCCGGGAATCAGAATTCCGGACGGGATCTTGTAGTTGCGCGGTGGGTACTGGTATGTGATATTGCCGACATAGTTCCCGTTGACGAAAGTGGAATCGGCATCCCGTAATGCCCCCAGATGCAATATAGCTTCGCCTGATGCCTGCCCGGGAGTCAGATTCACGCTCCTGCGCAGATAGTGGCTGCCGTAGAAGAGATTCCCTTCGGGGTCCTTGGACCAGTTGTCCGAAAATATGTCGATGTCCTCCCAGACCGACTCCGTGTTTTCCGGAACCGCGTTGTGTCTGGCCTGCCATTCGCTGTATATTTGCGGGGCTCTGGCCCTGAGGCTGTCAACATATTCCTGCCGGCAGAGAAGAGGAAGTCTTGATTTTGCTCTCTCCGGAAGTATGTCTTCGCGCATCCAAGCTTCCACAGGAGAACCTCCTACCGAAGAGTTTATCATCCCGACGGGCACCCCGTACGCCTCCTGCAGTTCCCTGGCCGTGAAATAGCACAGAGCTCCCCATTCCATAGCAGTGCTGTCGGAGTCAAGAACCTGCCAGGAGCATTTGCCTATGTCTTCGCATTCGTGGCCGAAACTGTATTGCATAGGCACTTTGACATAACGTATGTTGTCATTTGAGTATGCCTTGACGAATTCTCCGGTCGCATCCAGACAGCGCCTGACGGGAAGTTCCATATTGGACTGCCCTGAGCAGAGATATACATCCCCGACGAGAATGTCAGATATCAGTTTTTCATTCACCTTCAACACGTATGGGCCTCCCTCTGGAGCTTCAGGAAGCACGGCGGACCACCTGCCTTCGGAGTCGGAGAGCAGGCTGACAGTCCCGGACTGCCACATAATAGAAACTTTTGAGTGCGGGGCCGGCTTTCCGCCCTTTCTCATAGTCTTGCCGTATATGTTGAATGGCTCCCCACGCTGAATGACCATATGATCTCCTATGGTGCCCGGAAGAACCGTCTCCACCTTCCCGCAAGCGACAAGTGCAAGGAGGCAGAGAGCCGGAATGATAGTCTTGAATTTCATCAGAGCTGTTGTTGGCTGCAAATATATGAATGAAAAAAAAGATATGCCGAACATATTCGGTATATCTTCTTTTGAAAATGATACAAATGAACGATTTTTACGTTCGTTCTCATAAGTTTCGGCTCAATTCCCGTTTACTGCCTGTCCTTCAGATAGTCGATGTTGATGATGTTCATCGATTTCAGCAATTTATGCATATAGATGTACGGCCCTACGATAATCAGGCTTCCCAGAATGGACCACAGCCAGAAATCCTCAGCACCGAATTGATAATAGCTGCCGCGACGGACAACTTCTCCGCCGATACGGTTGCTGATTCTGTGATACCAGATCAAAGCTGCGATTCCAAATGTAAGCCAGGAGAAGATGAAGAAAATCAAAAGGAAGTTCATCGTGTGCTTTCCGTCGTGAGGGGATGCTGCGACATTGATTTCTTTAGAGATGTGGTACATCATAACAAGACCGTAGATGCCCAGAGTGACAATGCTGAGAAGTACAAATTTCAGGAGATTGCGGTTGGTGTTGAACATAATGATGGTTTTTCCTGCAAAATAGTAAAAAAACGGCATTGTCCATACCTGTTCGGGGAAAAAACGAGACTGATTATTGAAGTGTGTGAGATGTTCTCCGGCGGTATTCGCGTGGGGAGATTCCCATCGTTTTCCTGAAGAGCCGGGAGAAATGATACGGGTCCTCAATTCCCACCTTGTTGCAAATCTGGTTGATTTTCATCCCTGACACTTCCATCAGGTGTACTGCGGTGCGTATTCTCAACTCACGGAGGTAGTGCATAGGCGGAACTCCGCACCGGCGTTTGAAAACAGTCGTGCAGTGTGAAGGGGAACAACCTGCATATTCGCAGATATCGGCCACGCTGATTTTTTTCTCTATGTTCTCCATCATATAATGGTGGCAGCGTTCTATCAAATCGGGCTCTGCCGAATCCAGTGCTCCTCCGTCCGGGATTGTCTTGATATATTTGAAAGAACCGAGAAGATACATAAGGATTGAGCTGGAATACTCCAGACCGTCCCTGCTGCCCAACTCAAGGATATGGTAGAGCTCCTCAAAAATCTCCAGCAGTCTGGAATTTCTGGAACTGTCCGACACTTTTGTCTCGTGCACACTGTCCATCCCGTCTCCGAAATGAGGTGCCAGCTTGCCCGTGAAATGAATCCAGTATATGCTCCAGGGGTCGTTTTCGGAGGCTGCATAGCTGTGGGGTATTCCGGGTGGAATGATGAAGAAGGATCCTGAACGCAGAATCTGCCGCTTTCCTCCGATTTCTATCCACCCCTCTCCACCGGTGCAGTATATCAGTATGTATTCTTCGGCTCCGGATGGCCTGTGTCTGTAGTGGTGGGCGGCGTGTGGATAGCAGCCTATGTCTGTCACGTACAGGGAGGAGGTGAGGCATCCGGTCTCCAATTCCGTCCTCACCGCGGCTGGAAGTACTGTCATACGGCTGCCTTTGAATCCATCTTTTACTTGCAGGTTCATTCTTTAATATTTGAATCAGGCAAATATAGATAATTGTCAAATTTGTTGCAAAAGTTGTTTTATCCATCTTTTTATTATCTACAGTCATTTCATAATAGCTTTGGACAAGCGATATTTGACATCATAAGTTGTCACATTTATTTGAGATATCCGGAACTATGGTAAAAGTATGGAAAGAGAAGGTGGTTATTCCCACTTACGAAATCGGAAAACCCGAGAAGAACCCTATTTTTCTTGAAAACAGAGTGTATCAGGGGAGCAGCGGAGTCGTGTACCCCTATCCCGTAATCGAGTCCATCTCGAATGAAAAGACAGATCGCGAATACGAAGCTGTCTTTCTGGAGAATGAATATCTGAAGATAATGCTGCTTCCTGAGTTGGGTGGTCGTGTCCAGCGGGCCTATGACAAAGTGGCCGGTCGCGATTTCATTTATTGGAACAGAGTCATCAAACCGGCGCTGGTAGGTCTGGCCGGACCCTGGATAAGCGGAGGCATAGAATTCAACTGGCCCCAGCATCACCGTCCGAGCACCTTCCTTCCGACTGATTGCAAGATAGAGGAGAACGGGGACGGAAGCGTGACGGTCTGGTGCGGGGAGAGGGAGAGGATGTTCCATCAGAAGGGGATGGCCGGATTCACCCTGCGTCCCGGTCGGGCATATCTCGAGATTAAGGGCGTGCTGTACAACCCCACAGAGACTCCGCAGACTTTCCTGTGGTGGGCCAACCCTGCGGTGAAGGTCAATGACGAGTATCAGAGCGTGTTCCCACCCGATGTAAATGCCGTTTTCGACCACGGCAAGCGCGCTGTGAGCACCTTCCCCATTGCCACAGGAGTCTATTACAAGATGGATTATTCTGCCGGGGTGGACATTTCCAACTACAAGAATATCTACGTTCCCACTTCCTATATGGTAGCCAAATCGAAATATGACTTCGAGGGCGGCTACGAGAACGACACCCACGGGGGTATGCTTCACGTGGCAGACCATCATTTCAGCCCGGGAAAGAAGCAGTGGACTTGGGGCAACGGTGATTTCGGCCGTGCCTGGGACCGCAATCTGACAGATGAGGACGGCCCGTACATCGAACTGATGGCCGGCGTTTACACCGAGAATCAACCGGATTTCTCGTGGCTGATGCCCTACGAGGAGAAGTCATTCGTGCAATACTTCTTCCCCTACAGGGAATTGGGCATTGTGAAGAACGCCAGCAAGGACCTCGTACTTAACATCCTGCCTGCCGGAGAGGGGAAGGCCCGGCTGATGGCTTATGCCACATCGTTGCAGCAGTGCAGAATATCGCTCAGAGACAAGGCGGGCAAATTGCTTTATTCTGAGGAAAGACCGCTGGATCCGAATGGGATTTATGATGTCACAGTGGACGTTCCCGTTGCTTTCGCAGACTTGGTGTTCGAAGTCAACGGTTTGAGCTGCAACGCTGTGGAACCGTCCGATACGGATATTCCGGCGGCCGCCGAGGCTGCTCTGACTCCTTCGAAGACGAGTACAAATGAGCAGCTGTACCTCACGGGACTGCATCTGGAGCAATATCGTCACGCCACCTGGAAGGCCATTGACTATTATGAGGAGGCCCTGCGCCGCGATCCTCTGGATGTGAGGTGCAACAACGCGATGGGACTCTGGTATATCCGCCGTGGCCGTTTCGCAAAGGCCGAGCCGTATCTGCGCACAGCCGTGAAGGTGCTCCAGAAGCGCAATCTCAACCCTTATGACGGTGAGCCTCTGTACAATCTCGCGCTTTGCCTCAAGTATATGGGGAGATATTCCGAGGCCTATGACTGGTTCTACAAATCGACTTGGAACGCCGCTTGGCAGGATGCAGGGTATTTTGCCTGTGCCCAGATAAGTGCGATGCAGGGACGTTGGACCGATGCCCTGAATGAGGTGGAGCATTCTCTCTGCCGCAACTGGCACAATCATAAGGCCAGGGCACTCAAGGCTGCTGTCCTGAGGCATTTGGGAAGAAATGACGAGGCCGAAGCTCTATGTCGCGAATCGATAGTGATGGACTGTTTCAATTACGGTTGCCGTTTCGAACTTGTCCTTCTGGGGAAGGAAGGGACTGGGGAACTGGTTGAACTGCTCAGGGGAGATTCTCACAATTACGATGAACTTGCTCTGGATTACAAGTCGGCAGGGCTCTGCGCCGAAGCTGATGACGTGTGGAATCTTGCCGAAAAGCAGGGAGCAGTGACCATAATGTCATACTATTATCGTGGCAGTTATGACAAGGCCGCCGCCTCGGACCCATCTTTCGCGTTCCCCAACAGGCTTGAGGCGATAGCTGCTCTGGAAGCGGCGGGCCCGGGGGATGCAAAGGCTCCTTTCCTTCTCGGAAACCTGTATTACGACAAACGTCAGTACGATATAGCCATTTCATTCTGGGAAAAGTCCGCTTCGGCCGACCCTTCTTTCCCGACTGTATGGCGCAATCTGGCTCTGGCTTATTACAATAAGCAGCACGATGCATCCAAGGCACGTGAAGCAATGGAGAAGGCCTTTGCTCTCGACACAACCGATTCCAGAGTGCTGATGGAACTTGACCAGCTTTACAAGAAACTCTCACTGCCTGCAGCTGAGAGACTTGAGTTCCTGCGCAGATATCCCGAACTCATCGCGGAGCGTGATGACCTGGTGCTTGAGGAGATAACCCTGCTCAACCTCACCGGGCAATTCGAGGAGGCCAAAACCAGACTCGACTCTCATATCTTCCACCCTTGGGAAGGCGGCGAAGGCAAAGTGCCTGCGCAGTATCAGTACTCCCGAGTGGAACTTGCAAAGATTGCGATGAAGGAGGAACGGTGGAGTGAAGCTGCGAAGTTGATGGAAGAGTGTTTCGTATATCCCCATCACCTCGGCGAGGGTAAATTGCACTGCGCTCAGGAACAGGATTTCCAATACTTTCTGGGCTGTGCCAGGGAAGGTGCCGGAGACAGTGCCGGAGCAAGGGAGATGTTCGAATTGGCAGCCAAGGGTGATTTGCAGCCCGCTGCGGCTCTGTATTACAACGATGCAGACCCCGTAAAGATTTACTATCAAGGACTTGCATTGAGAAAACTCGGGCGTGACGCTGAGGCGGAAGAGCGTTTCCGTACCCTTGTTGACTTCGGTCGTGCTCATATCGACGACAAGGTGGTTATGGACTATTTTGCCGTCTCTCTTCCTGACCTTGCAATCTGGGATGAGGACCTTGACTTGCGCAACAGAAACAATTGCCTCAGGCTTATCGGACTTGGGGAAAAAGGTCTGGAGGGAGTCCGGGATTTCTGATGCAAATTTGTGCTTTTCCCGGCTCATTTGATTGAAATTGTATATATATTTGCCGGATTTTTAGAAGCACAGAATGCCGCAGATTTCAGACATACAGAACTCACAGGATATCAGCTGCTTCCGGCAATCGTTCCAATCTTTGCTGGAGGCTGACCCCGAGCTTGAGAGTCTGGTTGTGCGCAGTATTGAGAAGGCTCGCGCAATCAACCCGGATCCTGATACGAATCCGGGTCAGACTCTTGGTGAGTTCTGCGCTTTTCTTGACTGGGCATCGACTTGTATGCCGTGGGACATTATCAGACAGCCGGTGGGCCGCAGTCTGTACAATCGTCTCGACCAGGGAATCTGTTATTCATATTTCATATTTGACCAGCCTCTGGAAGAACTTGAAGGGAAGGGCTACTATTATCCGTCCCTGCAATATCACGAACCTGTGCGATCCTGGCTCACCAGAAATGCAAGGAACTGGGGATTCTTCCTCAGCACGGCATCAAGCTGGAACAACGCTTATCTGGAGGCGGTCAGGGCCTGTGCTGATTTCCATCTGGACAGCGGATGGTATGAGTCACCTGACAACTGGCATTCGTTCAACGATTTTTTTCATCGTCACCTGTCCTCTCCCGAGGTGCGTCCAGTGGCTTGCCCGGACGATGACGCTGTTGTCGTTTTACCCGCTGACTCCAGACCTCAGGGCATCTGGAAAATAGGGGAGGACTCCAGGGTTGTACAGCACAACGGGGTGGTCATCAAGTCGGGAAGAATTGTTTCAATTTCCGAGCTCATAGGTGAAGATTCTCCATATTGTAAATCCTTTGCCGGTGGTACCCTTTTCCATACCTTTCTGGATGTCGATGATTATCACCGTTATCATTTTCCCGTTGGAGGAAGAATACGTGAGTTGGATGTGATTGCGGGGGATACTGCAGCCGGAGGCATCACTGTCTGGGATGCGGATTCCGGCAATTACATACTCGAGTCCGGAATACCCGGATGGCAGATGTTCGAAACCAGGGGACGAGTGATTCTTGACACCGCCCGTTTCGGTCTTGTTGCAATACTTCCGGTGGGGATGTCGCAGGTCTCATCAGTCAATTTCGAGGAAGGTCTGCAGGTCGGAACTGAGGTCAGGAAAGGAAATCCTATGGGATGGTTCGATTTCGGAGGTTCTGATGTAGTGATTCTATTTCAGAAAGGATTCGGACTGGAACTGGAGGCAAGCCCGCTTCCCGATGGATCCTATCCTCACGGACGCGTGGGGGAGGTTCTTGGCCGTCTGTCCCTTCTTGTGTAGAAAAGTCTGGAAGGCAATTCGTTAACAAGCACTATGGCCAGCACTATGGCCAGAGTTATCTTTATCGACAGGAAACCGTATGACAAGCTCTGATTCAGTTGGCTTGAGATTGTGAAGTATGTGGTCCAGAACAGGCCGCCGCCGGGCACCATAGGGAATATCCCTGTTATCATAAAGACTGTGACAGGGGCGTGAAAGCATCTGGCGGCTGCACGCGACAGTATCACGACAAATACCGACGCACAGAAAGTGGATACCGGAACGCTCAGATTGGTGAAGCGCACAAGAGCCAGATATAAAGCCCAGCCAAGTGCAGCTACGGCTCCTGTCTCAAGGTAATGCTTGGACGGTACGCCGAAAAGAACTGCGAAACCAATGGTTCCGAGGAATGAGGCCGCAATCTGCACCGGAATCGATGATGTTTCCGAATCTGTGACCATACCGTTGAGAGCCATCATAGAACCTTCGACCCAACTGTCGGTAAGGAAGGCTATGGAGACTCCGATGGCAATGCTCAGGAACACCATCAGCGCATCCAGCAGCCGTGTGGTGCCGGCAATGTAATCCTCGTTGGCCAAATCTCTGATACCGTTGGTGAACGGGACTCCCGGAATGAGAGGTATGATGGATCCTATTATCATATTACCCAGATTGGTTCCGAGACCGGCCTTGTGCAGCAGGATGCATAAAGCCGTGGCCAGTGCCCCTCCGAGAATGTTGCCTGTTATTTTGGAAAGATGAGGCCCTGCCACGAATAAGACGAAGGCCCAAAGCAGGAGTCCGACTACGAATGCAGCAGCAGAGTCGGTCAGAGAGCCTCCGAAGATGATGCAGAATCCCGCACTTCCCACTCCCGATCCCAGAATCTGAACAAGGGGATTTTTTGATTTCATCTCCCTCAC